>JANMMR010000130.1:0-5397 GCA_031373455.1 Rhodoferax sp. | reverse complement strand
ACACTCACAGAGGAATTTGTGGCGTGAGCAGGCGCCTGGTTTGTTATGGGTTTGCAGAAACTTATTTGTATATAATACTAGTGATTATTTATTTGATTAAAGTCACGAAATTATTAGATTAATTGCTATTATTTATATATCTATAATGAATATTAAATAATCAAAATTTATTTTAAGATTCTAATTGAACATAAATTTGAAATAGTCGAAAAATGCGCGATGTGCACAAGCTGCCATCCTTCTTGGCAAGCATTGGCAGCGCATCCAATTGATTCGCGTCAACACACAGGGTGGCCGCAAGCCCCAAGCTCTGCCTTCATCCATCCCTGAAGGAAAACCATGTCGCCCAAGTCACATTTCCACGCCGTTGTCTGGCTCGATCACTCCGAAGCGCATGTGATCCATGTCAGTCCTGAGGACATTGAAAAGTCGGTGGTTCACCCGTCCCGTCCCCACGCCCAGCTGCATTCCAGGAGTGGCACCTTGGGCGATGGGCGCGCGCCGGAGGACAAAACCTATTACCACGCGATCGTGCAGGCCCTCGCCGGCGCGCAGGAGATTCTGGTGGTCGGGCCGGCCCAGGCGAAGCTGCAGTTGATCAAACACATTCATGCGCACGACCCTTCCGTTGCCGACAAGGTGATTGGCGTGGAAACGGTCGACCACCCGACCGACGCGCAATTGGTAGCGTACGCACGCCATTACTTCACCGGGAAGGACAGGATGTTGTCGAATTCGCCGTGAAGCCGCAACGCTGAGTGCCGCGCCGGCTTGAGCCCGCCAAAGCATGCCGGGTGCCGGTGCGCAGGCGAGTCGACTGGATCGACTAGAGTCTGGGTGATGGACACTTCCACCCCGCTCCCCCGCCCTCATGCCGTATTGTTCGACGCTTACGGCACCTTGTTTGACGTCTACAGCGTGGCCGCTCTGGCAGAAAAACTCTTCCCCGGCCACGGCGCAGCGATCAGTGTGGTGTGGCGCGACAAGCAAATCGAGTACACGCGCCTGGTGACCACCAGCAACGACGGCGCGTTTTACCAGCCGTTTTCAGATCTCACGCGGGCGGCGCTGGTGTATGCCGTCAAACGCATTGGCGCGGCAGATGCCTCGATGCGCGCCATCCAGACCAAAGATGGCCGGATTGGCCAACTGGTGGCGCAGTACAAACACCTCACCGCCTACCCCGAGAACCGCGAGGTGCTGCTGGCATTGCGCGCGCGCGGCATCCAGACGGGCATTCTCTCCAATGGTGACCCGGAAATGCTCAACGCCGCCGTGGCCGCTTCGGGCCTGGCCGACGTGCTCGATCACGTGATCAGCGTCGATGCCGTGCGCAAGTTCAAAACGCACCCGCAAGCCTATGCGCTGGGCGAGGCGGCGTGTGGCCTGCCAGCCGCTAAAATCGCCTTCGTCAGCAGCAACAGCTGGGACGCCCTGGCCGCCACCTGGTTTGGGTACCAGACGCTGTGGGTCAACCGGCAAAACATGCCGTTTGAAGAACTGGGCACGCAACCCGTCAAAACGGGCACCAGTTTGCGCGACGTCCTGTCTTTTTTTGATTGAGTTATTCCATATCCCATGACCAAACGCACCTCCATCCACCGCCTGCAAGTCGCGTCCAACCTGCACCAATTCATCAACAATCAGGTGCTGCCTGGCACCGGCGTTTCGGCAGACACTTTCTGGAAGGGTTTTGACGCCATCGTCGCCGACCTGGCACCCAAAAACATCGCTTTGCTGGCCGAGCGCGACCGCCTGCAGACCGAGCAGGACGCCTGGCACAAGGCGAACCCGGGCGAAATCAAAAACATGAAGGCCTACCGCGCCTTTCTGGAAAAAATCGGCTATTTGGTGCCGGTGCCCAAAAACGTCAAGACCAGCACTTCGAATGTGGACGACGAGTTGGCCAAACAGGCCGGCCCCCAACTGGTGGTGCCGGTGCTCAACGCGCGTTATGCGCTCAACGCCGCCAACGCGCGCTGGGGCTCGCTGTATGACGCGCTGTATGGCACGGATGCACTCTCCGAAGAAAACGGCGCTGACAAAGTGACGAAGGAAGGCAATGGCTACAACCCGGTGCGCGGCGCGAAAGTCATCAACTACGCGCGCCACGTGCTAGACCGCACGGCGCCGCTCAAGAGTGGCTCGCATGTGGATTCGGTTGGTTATTCGGTCAACGGCGGCGATCTGGTGGTGAAGCTCAAGGGCGGCAAATCGTCAAAACTGGCCGACCACAAGCAGTTCACCGGTTACCAGGGTGACCCGGCGGCGCCCTCCAGCGTTTTGCTGCAGCACAACGGCCTGCATTTGGACATCCGGATCGACCGCAACACCGCCATCGGCAAAACCGACCCGGCGGGTGTGTGCGACCTGGTGCTCGAAGCCGCGCTCTCGACCATCATGGACCTGGAAGATTCCGTGGCTGTGGTGGATGCCGACGACAAGGTGCTGGCCTATGCCAACTGGCTCGGCATCTTGCAGGGCACGCTGACAGAAACCGTCGCCAAAGGCGGCACCACCTTCACACGCGGGCTCAACGGGGATCGCGTGTACACGGCGCCCAAGGGCAAGAAGCAGGTCTCATTGCATGGCCGCTCGCTCATGTTCGTGCGCAATGTGGGCCATTTGATGACCAACCCGGCGATCCTGTACAAAGCGGCAGACGGCTCAACAAAGGAAATCCCCGAAGGCATTCTGGACGCGGTGGTGACCAGCGCCATTGCCATCCACGACCTGAAAAAGACCAAAAAAGACGCCATCCGCAACTCGCGCAAAGGCAGCGTTTACATCGTCAAACCCAAGATGCACGGCCCGGCTGAAGTGGCGTTTGCCTCAGAGCTTTTTGCGCGATGCGAAAAGATGCTCGGCCTCAAAGACAGCACCGTCAAACTCGGCATCATGGACGAAGAGCGCCGCACCAGCGCCAATCTGAAAGCCTGCATCGCCGCCGCCAAGAGCCGCGTGGCCTTCATCAACACCGGCTTTCTGGACCGCACCGGCGACGAGATGCACACCGCCATGCACGCCGGCGCGATGATCCGCAAAGGCGACATGAAAGCCAGCAAGTGGATCGCCGCCTACGAGAAAAACAACGTGCAGGTCGGCCTGCAGTGCGGCCTACGCGGCAAAGCGCAAATCGGCAAAGGCATGTGGGCCATGCCCGACTTGATGGCCGACATGCTCAAGCAGAAAATCAACCACCCGAAAGCCGGCGCCAACACCGCCTGGGTGCCCAGCCCCACCGGCGCCACGCTGCACGCGCTGCACTACCACCAGGTGAATGTGGCCAAGCTGCAAAAGGAGATGGAAAAGGCCGACGCCAAATCCAACCAGAAAGCGGAGTACAAACAGGTGCTGGAAGATATCCTGACGATTCCGGTCGCCACTGCCGCAGCGCAGTCGGCCTGGACACCCGAACAAAAACAGCAAGAGCTGGACAACAACGCCCAGGGTATTCTGGGCTACGTGGTGCGCTGGGTGGACCAAGGCGTGGGCTGCAGCAAGGTGCCCGACATCCACAACATCGGCCTGATGGAAGACCGCGCCACGCTGCGCATCAGCAGCCAGCACATCGCCAACTGGCTGCTGCACCGGGTTGTTTCAGAATCTCAAGTCCGCAAAACCTTCGAGCGCATGGCCGCCGTGGTGGACAAACAGAACGCCGGCGACCCGCTGTACAAAAACATGGCGGGCAACTTCACCACCTCAGCGGCTTACTAGGCGGCTTGTGATCTGGTGTTCTAGGGGTTGGAGCAGCCGAGTGGGTATACCGAGCCGTTGCTGCATGGGTGGCGGTTGCGGGTGAAGGCTGGGACGGCCTGAGCGACGCCAGTTCCAACGATCAACGGCACCTTCGGGTTGAAGTGGACCCCATAGCCCGGACAGTTTTCAGCCCAGTTTAAGTTACACCCTGTCGGTTGCAAATGCAGCTGGACGGCGCTGCCCCGATGTTGACTTTGATCGCTGGCTGTTGGTTATTGTGCCTTTGGAATTTTTCAATTGGTTTTCATCGAAGAGAGCCTGCGTGCAGCGAAGCGCAACGTAGGGTCTTGCTGCCCGGTCTTTGAACTTGTCAACAATCATTGCACCGCCACCGGCCGCTGTTTGATAGACCTCATCGGGCGTCTGGTTGCCCAGCGACTGGTGCGGGCGCTCCAGGTTGTAGAAGACAAAGTACTTCGCCAAGCCCAGCACCAAATCCCCCATCGTGGCATAAGCATTGAGGTACACGTCCTCATGCTTGACGCTGCGCCACAGCCGCTCGACAAAGATGTTGTCATACGCCCGGCCCCGTCCATCCATGCTGATGGCAATGCCTTCGCGTTTGAGCACGCCAGTGAAGGCCTCACTGGTGAACTGTGAGCCCTGGTCGCTGTTGAACATCTCGGGCTTGCCATAGGCCAAGAGCGCCTCTTGCAGGCAGTCCACGCAGAAGCTGGCATCCATGGTGTTGCTGATGCGCCAGCCCAACACGCGCCGGGAGTACCAGTCGATGATGGCCACCAAATACGCAAACCCGTGCGCCAGGCGGATGTAGGTGATGTCAGTGCTCCAGACCTGGTTGGGCCGTAGCACGGGCACGCCACGCAGCAAATAGGGGTATATCTTGTGCGCCGGGTGCGCCTGGCTGGTGTTTTTGCCCGGCGCCATGCCCGCCAGGCCCATCAGGCGCATGAGGCGTTGCACCCGCTTGCGGTTGACCAGGTGGCCTGCGCGGGCCAGGAACACCACCATTTTCCGGCTGCCGTAAAAAGGACGCTTGGTGTATTGGCCGTCGATCAGTGCGCTGATGAACAAATCGCCTTCGTCCACCGCTTGGGGCTGCCGTCTGGCATAGACGCCTGATCGTGCCACGCCCGCCAGCACGCATTGGCGCTGGAGGGGCAGTGGGCCGCTGGCTTCAATCCATGACTGGCGCGTCATGGCAGGCTCAGCCCTGACTTTTTTTTGAGCCAATCCAACTCAACCTTGAGCCGCCCGATTTCGCTGTACAGCAGCTCGGGGGCGCAGTGCTCGGGCACAGCAGCTACTTTGGGGCCGCGTTTGCCTTCAAACAGGGTTTTGGCCTGCGCCTGGATTTCGGCCTTCCACTGCCTGATTTGCATTGGGTGCACTTTGTGGCGCTGGGCAATTTCGTTGACCGTCTTCTGACCAGTCAAGGCCTCCAATCCAAGCTTTGCCTTGAACTCCGCCGTATGGAACTTGCGCTTCTTTACTTCACTTGTCATCAGTCTTCTCCTGCTGACAGTGTGCTCCTTAAACTATTGTCCGGAAATCGGGGTCCACTTCAGCCTTCCAACTTGTTGAATGGGGCGGGTTCGGCGGTAGTGGCTAGGGTTTCAGTGACTACCAACGTCCATTGATAAGGTACTCCCTCGCGCTGGCACCACCTATTCA
>JANMMR010000129.1:0-14273 GCA_031373455.1 Rhodoferax sp. | reverse complement strand
GGCCGAAGCGGGCATCCGCAAGGCCAATCGCAAAGACCTCAGCGTGGTCTTGCTCGACGAAGGCGCCTCGGTATCTGGCGTGTTCACGCAAAACCGGTTTTGCGCGGCACCGGTGCAGATTTGCCGCGAGCATCTGGCGGGCAATATCGGGAATATCGGCAAGGGCGGCATCCGGGCGATGTTGATCAACACCGGCAATGCCAATGCCGGCACCGGCGCAGAGGGCCTGGCGCGCGCGCGCAGCACGTGCACGGCGCTGGCCAAACGCCTGAACATCGCGCCAGAACAGGTGTTGCCGTTCTCCACCGGCGTGATCATGGAGCCGCTGCCTGTTGACCGCATTGAGGCAGGGCTGGCTGTCGCCATTTCTGACGCCCAGGCCGGAGGGCAGACCGAGGCTGATGGCCGCCAATGGCTGTGTGCGGCCGAAGGAATCATGACCACCGACACCGTGGCCAAGGCCTTCAGCGCCCGGCTCGCCATTGCCGGCAAGACCGTCACCATCACCGGCATCAGCAAAGGCGCCGGCATGATCCGACCCAACATGGCCACGATGCTGGGGTTCATGGCGACCGACGCCTGTGTGAGCCAATCCATCATGCAGGCGCTGGCCCTTGAGATCGCGGAAGGCTCCTTCAACCGCGTCACCGTGGATGGCGACACCTCCACCAACGATTCGTTTATCGTGATCGCCACCAACCGGGCAGGGCATGCGCCCATCACCTCGTTGGCGAGCGCCGAGGGCCAGGCGCTGAGGGCGGCGATGCTGGGCGTGGCGCGCCAGCTCGCCCAGGCGATCGTGCGCGACGGCGAAGGCGCCACCAAATTCATTACGGTGCAAGTTGAAGGCGGCAAAACCAGTGCCGAATGCCGCCAGGTCGCTTACGCCATTGCCCATTCGCCCTTGGTGAAAACAGCGTTTTTTGCGAGCGACCCCAATTTGGGTCGCATTCTCGCGGCGGACGGGTATGCCGGCATTGACGACCTCGACCAAACCGGCATTGAGCTGTTTCTCGACGACGTGCATGTGGCCACCCGTGGCGGCCGCAACCCGGCCTATCGCGAAGAAGACGGGCAACGTGTGATGAAACAAAGCGAAATCCTGGTGCGCGTGGCGCTGGGCCGGGGCGATGCCTCAGACACCGTCTGGACCTGCGATTTCAGTCACGATTACGTCACCATTAACGCCGACTACCGCTCATGATTCCTTTGCAAAATCATCGCGATAGTGCGTTGCCCCTCCTAGCCGATGCTTGCGCACTGTCGTCGTCGGGGCGCCTTCTCTCGCGATGATTGAGCAAAGGAAAAAGCCACCGTGAACGAACATTTTGAACGCCTGCTGACGCGCGCCGAGCACCTACTGGCGCGCATCGAGTCGGTCTTGCCGCAAGCCCTGACGGCGCCCGATTGGAGCCAGGCCAACGCCTGGCGCTACCGCAAACGCAGCAGCGGGCATGGCAGCCTGGAGCCGGTGCGCCACATTGGCAAGATGGCTTTGCGTGATCTGAAGGAGATCGAGCCGCAGAAAGAAAAAATCCAGCGCAACACGCTGCAGTTCGTCGAAGGCAAACCGGCCAACAACGTCTTGCTCACCGGTGCACGCGGCACCGGCAAATCGTCGCTGATCCGCGCTTGCCTGAACGAATACGCCACGCGCGGTCTGCGCCTGATTGAGGTGGACAAAGCCGACTTGGTGGACTTGCCCGACATCGTTGACGTGGTGGCAGACCGGCCTGAAAAATTCATCGTGTTCTGTGACGACCTGAGTTTTGAAGACGGCGAGCCGGGCTACAAGGCGCTCAAGTCGGTGCTCGACGGCTCGGTGGCGGCGACCACCGCAAACGTGCTGATTTACGCCACCAGCAACCGCCGCCATTTGTTGCCCGAATACATGAAGGAAAACCTCAGCTACACCCACACCGAAGACGGTGAAGTGCACCCGGGCGAGGTGATCGAGGAGAAGATTTCCCTCTCGGAGCGTTTCGGCCTGTGGGTCAGCTTCTACCCGTTCACGCAGGACGAATACCTGACCATCGTGGCGCAATGGTTGTCGTCATTTGGCGTGGCTGCAGCGGCGATCTCGGCGGCGCGCCCCGAGGCGCTGGTGTGGGCACTCGAACGCGGCTCACGCAGTGGCCGCGTGGCGTGGCAGTTTGCGCGCCATTATGTGGGTGAACACGGCGGCCGCGCGGTAGCGCCGTCTTGATGGAGGGGCCGACGTGACCTCGGCCAACCAGCCAGATGCCCCAACGCCAAAGTCCGGCGCAAAACAGGCGTTGGTGGCCGATGGCGACCGCCCGCGTGAAGGTGGCGCCAATCGCCCGGTGACGGAGGTGGCCGTGGGTGTGTTGATCCGCGCTGATGGCTATTTTTTGCTCACCTCGCGCCCACCGGGCAAGGTCTACGAAGGGTTTTGGGAATTCCCCGGCGGCAAACTGGAAGCTGGTGAAACCGTGGTGCAGGCCCTGCGCCGCGAGCTGCAGGAAGAACTCGGCGTCACCATTGGCGACGCGACCTTGTGGAAGACCGAAATCGTCGACTACCCGCACGCCCTGGTGCGCCTGAATTTTTGCAAGGTGTACGACTGGCAGGACGAGTTGCACATGCATGAGGGGCAACAATTTTCATGGCAACAACTGCCCGTGGCGGTGGCCCCGGTGTTGCCAGGCACCGTGCCGGTGTTGCGCTGGCTGGAGGAAGAGCGCGAGGAGCGGGGCAAGCGGACGCTGACAAGTGAATAGATCTTGAAATCTTTTTACACAAATTGTAGTGAAGATTTTATGCCAATTAAGTCACGTATTTAATTGATAAATTGCTCTCATAATTGAATTATAATTGATTTAATTATAATCAATTAATTTATAATTATTAAATTTACACGTATTTATTGATTGAATTTGGGCCAATAATACCCAAACTGGGTATTTAATATCTACTGCAGTTTTCTAAAGCGCGTCCACTTCCGGTGCTACGGGCTTGGCAGGAAAGCCTGGCCCGGTCTACCGGTGGCTCAATGGCGTTTTGACTTGATCCGGATTGGTCACTGCAGCCGCGCATCGCCATAAGGCTGGTCATCGGTGGGCGCATCGGTGGGCATGCGGAAACTCTCGTTGGCCCAGGCGCCCAGGTCAATCTGTTTGCAGCGTTCACTGCAAAACGGGCGAAACAGGTTTTGCGGGCCGTAAACGCTGTCACCGCCGCAGCCGGGGCAGGTCACGATTTTGCCGGCGTTGGGCTTGGGTGTCGGATGGGTGGCCATGCTGTCAGCCCGGGCTTCAGGAGCACAGGGTCAGTTCAAACGCGTGGTCGGCGCCGTCCAGGTGCAGGCGGCCGTTGTCCGCTTGGTCGCCCTGGCGCATCAGGCGGATGGACACCATGAGGCGGTTGCCGCTGATCTCGGGGATGAGGCCCAGCGCCGGGTCCAGCGCCAAACGCAGCAGCTGGAAGGTGCGCCCCTGCGGCAGGTTCTGCTGAAACTGCCCGGCTGTCGCCATCACCTTTTGCGCCGCGCCCGCATTGCGCAGGAGCCCGAGCAACATCTGCACCGAATCGGCCAGGGGCGCGATTTTCGAACCCCACAAGGCAAGGTCCTCGTGGCGCCTTGCCGCCTCACCTTGTTGCCAGGCGTAGTAGGCCGGCAGGTCGAATTCACAGGTGCCGCCGGGAATGCCAACGCGGCTTCGGATGCTCATCAACCAGTCGTTTTCGGTGAGCGACTGCCCAACCTTGCCGGGCAGGCTGTTCAGCGCGATGAACTTGCTGTCGAGCTCGGCTACGACCTGGTCCAGGGCTTCTTCTGATATGGCCGGGTTGCCGCGAAACGCGTTCAAGGCATGTTTCTGCTTTTCGAGGTCTTTGAGCACATCGGATTTCAGGTCGGCCCGGGCCCCCACGTCCATGATCTCGAAGATGGTGGCCAAGGCAAAGTGGTGGTCCAGCGCGGACTCCCGTGCGGCCAGCTCGGCCAGGCGCCGGCACAGGTGTTCAAGCCGCAAATAGGTGCGGATGCGTTCGTTGAAAGGGTATTCGTAAAGGATCACACAAGTTTCCTGAGGGCGCCTTGCACGGGCAGCATGGGCTGGGCGTCGGGGCGCTGGCGGGATGATAGCCCGAGCCGCGTTGCCAGGCTGCCAACTTCGTGTGCCAGTTGCGCCAGGGTAATCGGCCCATTGTGAATCACCATGTCTGCCGCCGCCAGGCGCTGGGCTCGCGGCGCCTGTGCGGCAATGATCTGCCCGACGCTCTCCCGCGTCAACGCGCTGCGTGCCATCACGCGTTCGATTTGCAACTCAGCCGGGCAATCGACCACCAGTACGCGATCCAGGTTGTGCCGCCAACGGCTGGATTCAACCAGCAGCGGAATGTCAAAAACGATGCACGCGGCGCCCAGCTCAACAAAAACCTGAGTCTGTCGGGCGATTTCCTGCCCCACAAGGGGGTGCAGGATGGCTTCCAGGCGCTTTTTGGCGCCCGCATCGGCGTACACCAGCTCACGCATGCGGTCGCGGTCCAGGGCGCCTTGGGGCGTGATGAAGGCAGCGCCAAATTCCTGGGCCAGGGCACTGATCGCGGAACCGCCCGCGGCGCTGCTGGCGCGGGAAATGGCATCGGCATCCACAAGCCGCGCGCCATGCGCCACCAGCAGGGCGGCAACCGTGCTTTTGCCGCTGCCGATGCCGCCCGTCAAACCCAGTCGCAATGCCTGTGGCACTTTTTGGAGATCTCTAGAGTCCCGCCGCCCGCAGGATGGTTTGGGGGCCGAACACCATGGCCGTGACGCCCGCGCCGGCCAAAAACGGGCCGAAGGGCACATAACCGCCTTCACGCAAACCGGGCCCGAATTTGAGGGCAATGCCGACCAGGGCGCCGATCACCGACGACATCAAAATGATCGGCACCAGCGCCTGCCAGCCAAACCACGCGCCCAGTGCGGCAAACAGCTTGAAGTCGCCATACCCCATGCCCTCCTTACCCGTTGCCAGTTTGAAGGCCCAATAAACCAGCCAGAGCGACACGTAACCCGCCACGGCACCCCACAGCGCGGGGGCCAGGGCGGTTGAAGTCAGCTGCAGTGCGCTGGCCACCAACCCGGCCCAAAGGAGCGGCAAGGTGATGTCGTCCGGCAGCAAGGTGGTGTCCCAATCGATGAGCGCCAGCGTCAGCAGTGCGGCGCAAAAAGCGCTCCACACGAGTGCCGTGGGTGTTACGCCCCAGCGCCAGCCGCACCAGGCAAACAGCACGCCAGTGGCGAGTTCCGCCAGCGGGTAACGCGGGCTGATTTTTGCGCCGCAGCCGGCACACTTTGCACGCAAGGCCAGGTAGCTGGCCAGCGGGATGTTTTCAACCCAGCGGATCGGCCGGCTGCAGGTGGGGCAGGCAGAGCGCGGAACCAACAGGTTGAACGGCGCGGCGGGTGTGGCCTCAGACGGCGTCTTGCCGGACAGCTCGGCGCATTCGTCGGCCCATTGCCGCTCCATCATTTTGGGCAAGCGGTAGATCACCACATTCAGGAAACTGCCGATCAGCAAGCCCAACACGCCGAGAATGCCGGCATCCAGCCACGCCGCCCCCAGCATCAAACGACCTGACCGAGCTTGAAGATGGGCAGGTACATCGCAACCACGATGCCGCCAATGACGGTGCCCAGGATCACGATGATGATGGGTTCCATCAGGCTGGAGATGCCGGCCAC
Organism: Rhodoferax sp.; assembly: GCA_031373455.1. GTDB lineage: Bacteria > Pseudomonadota > Gammaproteobacteria > Burkholderiales > Burkholderiaceae_C > JANYCG01. Next base: position 8,581 of record JANMMR010000129.1, on the reverse strand, counting down.
CATGTCGTCCACCTCGGCTTCGTAGAAGTCGGCTGCCTTGCCCAGCATGTGGTCAATCGAGCCGGACTCCTCCCCAATGGCGCACATTTGCAACACCATTGACGGAAACAGGTTGACATTGGTCATGGCGGTTGTCAGGGCTGTTCCGGTGGAAACTTCATGCTGGATTTTCAGGGTTGCTGCCTGGTACACGTAATTGCCAGATGCGCCGCCGACCGAGTCCAGCGCCTCCACAAGGGGAACGCCGGCCGCGAACATGGTGGACAAGGTACGCGTCCAGCGCGCTATGCAGGATTTGTCGACCAGCACACCGAAAATGGGCAGCTTGAGCATCAAGCGGTCCATGAACTGTTGCATTTTTTCGTTGCGCTTCCAGGATTCCATGAAGAAGTAAAAACCTCCGCCCAGGCCACCGAAGATCAACCACCAGTAACTCACGAAAAACTCACTCATGGCAATCACCACCAGCGTCGGCATTGGCAATTCACCGCCAAAAGAGGTGAACACTTCCTTGAACGCCGGGATCACAAAAATCATGATCACCGCCACCACCACAAAGGCGACGATCAGCACGGTGATGGGGTACATCAGTGCCGATTTGATCTTGGATTTGATGGCCTCGGTCTTCTCCATGTAGACGGCCAGGCGGTCCAGCAACTGGTCCAGAATACCGGCCGATTCACCGGCCTCCACCAGGTTGCAATACAGGTTGTCAAAATACAGCGGGTATTTGCGGAAGGCCACACTCAAGGACGTGCCGGTTTCAACGTCGGTGCGGATGTCATTGAGCAACTTGGTCACCCGCGGGTTGGGATTGCCGCGCCCGACGATGTCAAACGCCTGCAGCAGGGGCACACCGGCTTTCATCATCGTCGCCAGCTGGCGGGTGAAGATCGCCATGTCTTTGGGCTTGATCGACTTGCCCGCGCCCATGCGGCGTTTCTTGATTTTGGTCGGCGTTACGCCCTGGCGGCGCAGCGCCGATTGAACCTGGTTTTCACCCAACGCCCGGATTTCTCCGCGAACCTGTTTGCCATTGCGGTCTTTGCCTTCCCACTCGAAGACGGTTTCTTTGGAATTCTTGGGCTTTGCGGTCGCCATATGGTCCTTTGTTCTGGCCTCTGTTCGTCGCTATTCGTTTGTCACCGCAAGAATCTCTTCGAGCGAAGTCAAACCCTGCTTGACCTTTTGCAGTCCGGCTTCCCGCAAGCTGCGGACACCGTCCGCGCGGGCCTGGTCGGCAATATCCAGCGCGGTGCCATCACGCAGGATGATGCGCTGGATGGCGTCACTCAAGGGCATGACCTGGTAGATGCCGACCCGCCCGCGGTACCCATTGTTGCAGGCCGAACACCCGACAGGCCGGTAACTGACCCAGGACGATTCGAAATCCTTGGGTTTGAAGCCGGCTTCCATGTAAGCCTGGCGCGGAATATCGGCAATGGCCCTGCAAGACACACACAAACGCCGTGCCAGGCGTTGTGCCGTAATGAGGATCACGCTGGAGGCGATGTTGAACGGTGCCACGCCCATGTTGCGAAGCCGCGTGACGGTGGTCGGCGCGTCGTTGGTGTGCAGCGTGGACAGCACCATGTGGCCGGTTTGCGCGGCTTTGACGGCAATGTCAGCGGTTTCCAGGTCGCGGATCTCGCCGACCATGATGATGTCTGGATCCTGACGCAGGAACGAGCGCAGGGCCGAGGCAAACGTCAACCCGGCCTTGTCGTTCACATTCACCTGGTTGACGCCCGGCATGTTGATCTCGGAAGGGTCTTCCGCTGTGGCGATGTTCACGCCCGGCTTGTTGAGCACGTTCAGGCAGGTGTACAACGAGACGGTCTTGCCGGAGCCGGTTGGTCCGGTCACCAAAATCATGCCGTAAGGCCGGGTAATGGCTTCGAGCAGGCGCTCCTTGTCGTCCTGGTCGTACCCCAGGGCGTCAATGCCCAATTTGGCGCTGCTCGGATCCAGGATCCGGATCACGATTTTTTCACCGAACAGGGTGGGCAAGGTACTCACGCGAAAGTCGATGACGCGGTTGGGCCCGATCTTGAGCTTCATCTTGCCGTCTTGCGGCACCCGCTTTTCGGAGATGTCCATTTTGGAGATCACCTTGATGCGCGAAGCCAGCTTGTCCTTGATGGCAACCGGTGGCGCGGCGATCTCGCGCAATTCCCCGTCGATGCGAAAACGCACGCGGTAGTTGAATTCGTAGGGTTCGAAATGTAGGTCTGATGCACGCATGCTGAAGGCATCAAGCAGCATCTTGTGCAGGAATTTGACGACCGGCGCGTCTTCAACTTCCGATACGCCGGCCTGGTCGTTGTCGCCCTGGCCGTCGCTCGCGTTTTCGTCAAACTCGAACTCGCTGCCGATGATCTCTTCCATCGTCTCGGTTGCGGTGGCGGTGTTGACGTCGACCAGCTTCAGGAGCTTGTCGTACTCGGCGATCACCCAATCCACGCCCAACTGGGTCGAGAAGGTGATTTTCTCAACCGCTTCCTGGTCGGAGGGATCGGCTGTGGCGACGATCAGGCGGTTGTTGCGTTTGGACAGCACCACGATGCGGTAGGCGCTGCAAATTTTGTTGTCGAGCAGTCCTTTGGGAAGGCGTCCGGTGTCTATGGCGTCCAGGTCGACCAGGGGCGCCGCGAAGGCCGACGACATGGTGTGGGCCAGATCAAATGCCGAAACCGCGCCTGAGCCAGTCAACTCCGCAATAAAACTGGTCCGATTGACCGAAGCCTTGCGGAAAATATCCTCGGCGGATTTTTGACCGAGCTTCCCTGCAAGAATGAGAGCACGCCCCAAGCCTGGGAGGGCGATGGTGGGGGTTTCGCGCTGGGCGTTGTCGACTGCTGCCATGACCCGAAAATGTACTACGTCACAGGCACTTTGCCTAATGTTCTGTGGGGAAAATCAACAGAATCAGACGCAATTTCAACTCAAATTAGCGTCAGGCGTAGGCGTGACGATGACGACAGTGCTGCAGCACGGCGAGGAGGAGCAACGCCCGCCTGACGCTAATTTGAGTTGAAATTTGGTCGGGGTGAGAGGATTCGAACCTCCGGCCTCTACGTCCCGAACGTAGCGCTCTACCAGGCTAAGCTACACCCCGAAATGGACCCTGAAAAACACAGCGTCACATCAGTGATCGCGGTCCAGTAGTTGAGCCGCCAATTGTATCAAACAGGCCGAGTAGGCGTTCGCGGGAAGGCGCCCAGCCGCCTCCACGGCGCGCTCGGCTTCCTGGGCCGCCGTCTTGCGGGCAATGTCCAGCGCACCGGTTGATTTCACAATGGCGGCAACTTCGTCAAGCAGACCCAAAGAGCTGTTTTCTATCGCGGACTTGATCAGCTCGCGCTGTGCCGGTGTGCCCCGCTGCATCGCGCAAATGAGAGGCAATGTCACTTTGCCTTCGCGCAGGTCGTCGCCCAGGTTCTTGCCCATCACGGCCGCATCACCGTCGTAGTCGAGAACGTCATCGATCACCTGGAAGGCGGTGCCCAATGCCTGGCCATAGTCGGCGCAAACACCTTCCAATTGCAAGCCGCTGCCGGCAAGAATTGCTCCCACCCTTGCGCTGGCCTCGAAAAGTTTCGCAGTTTTGGACCGGATGACCTGCACATAGCTGGCCTCGTTCAAAGCGGCGTTGTGCATGTTCATCAACTGCATCACCTCGCCCTCGGCAATGACGTTGGTCGCGTCGGCGAGTACCTGCATGATGCGCATGTCGCCCACGTCAACCATCATTTGAAAGGCACGCGAATACAAAAAATCGCCTACCAAAACACTGGCCGGGTTGCCGAACGCCTCGTTGGCGGTTGCGTTTCCCCTGCGCAAAACCGATTCGTCAACGACGTCATCGTGTAACACGGTGGCCGTGTGTATGAATTCCACAACGCCTGCCAGATTGAAGCGTTCGCTGGATTTGCAATTCAGAGCGCCGGCGCACAACAGCAGCAAGGCGGGTCGAAGTCGTTTTCCACCTGCTGAAATGATGTAGCGGGAAACCTGCTCGACCAGGGGGACGCCCGATTTCAGGCGCTGCGCGATGACCCGGTCAACTTCAGCCATCTCGTCAACGATGACTGACAGCGGGTTGATATTCTGCGTAGGTAAGTCTTGCAAGATGGTGGGGTGATGTACTGATTTCCGCAATCCGGCACGGATAATCCTCCGGATTATAGAAAACACTGGAGATGCGCAGGCCGACGCTGGCCGTAACTTGCATTACATTGGTGAAGAATGTTATACTAGCGGGCTCTGCGAAAATTCGTTCCAGAGCCTGAATAAAAGAGGTTTACATGTACGCGGTCATAAAAACCGGTGGCAAACAGTATCGTGTTGCTGCTGGCGAAAAAATTAAAGTAGAACAGATTGCTGCGGACGTAGGCCAGGAAATCGTGATTGACCAGGTGTTGGCTGTCGGAAACGGCGCTGATATCAAGGTTGGTACGCCCCTGGTGTCCGGCGCAACGGTCAGTGTCACGGTGTTGGCACACGGCAAACACGACAAGGTCGGCATTTTCAAGATGCGCCGTCGCAAGCACTATCAGAAACGCCAGGGCCATCGCCAGCAATTCACGGAATTGCTCGTGGGCACTATTACTGGGTAAAGAGTCATGGCACAGAAAAAAGGCGGCGGCTCAACGCGAAACGGGCGCGACTCAAAGCCCAAAATGCTGGGTGTGAAGGCCTATGGCGGCCAGACCATCAGCGCAGGCTCCATCATCGTGCGCCAGCGCGGCACCAAGTTCCATCCGGGAACCAATGTCGGTATCGGCAAGGACCACACCCTGTTTGCCCTGGCTGATGGCCAGGTGAGTTTTGCCGTAAAAGGTGAGCTGAACAAGCACACGGTGAGCGTGCAGGCTGTGGGTGGCACACCGGCGGCTTAAACTCCGTCCAAGCTAACCGGCAAACCCTGCGCCCCGGCGCGGGGTTTTTCATTTGTAGACCGAAATCCATGAAATTTGTAGACGAAGCCTTCATCGATATCGCCGCGGGCGATGGCGGGGCTGGCTGCGTCTCGTTCCGTCACGAAAAATACAAGGAGTTCGGTGGCCCCAACGGCGGTGATGGCGGCCGGGGTGGCCATGTCTTCGCGGTAGCAGACGTCAACCTCAACACGCTGGTTGACTTCCGTTTTTCGCGCCGCTACGACGCCAAACGCGGCGAGCACGGCATGGGTTCCGACATGTTTGGCGCCGCCGGTGACGACATCACGCTCAAGATGCCGGTTGGCACCATCATCACCGACGCCGAAACCGGCGACGTGTTGTACGAGTTGCTGACACCCGGTGAGGTGATCACCATCGCCAAAGGCGGCGACGGTGGATTTGGCAACATGCGTTTCAAGAGCGCCATAAACCGTGCGCCGCGCCAGAAAACACCCGGTTGGCCAGGCGAAAAGAAAAACCTCAAACTGGAACTCAAGGTGTTGGCCGATGTGGGCTTGCTGGGTTTGCCCAATGCCGGCAAGTCGACCCTGATCACCGCCATTTCCAACGCCCGCCCGCGCATTGCAGACTACCCCTTCACCACACTGCACCCCAATCTGGGTGTGGTGCGCGTCGGGCCTGAACAGAGTTTTGTGGTCGCAGATCTGCCGGGTTTGATCGAAGGCGCTTCCGAAGGTGCAGGGCTGGGGCACCAGTTTTTGCGCCACCTCCAGCGCACGCGCCTCCTGCTCCACGTGGTGGACATGGCACCGTTTGACGACGCTGTTGACGTGGTCGCCGGGGCCAAGGCGATCGTCAATGAACTCAAGAAATATGACCCGAAGCTTTTCGCAAAGCCACGCTGGCTGGTGTTGAACAAGCTCGACATGGTGCCCAAAGACGAACGCGCCGCTTTGGTGAAAGACTTCGTCAAGCGGCTCAAATTCAAGGGGCCCGTATTTGAAATTTCCGCGCTGACCCGCGAAGGCTGCGAGTCCCTGGTGAAAACGGTGTACCAGCACGTCAAGGCGCAACAGGTGATCGAACAGGAGGCGCCTGAAGTCGATCCGCGCTTCGCGCCCGATCAGGCGCCCTGACACCAGAACCACGGCGTCATGGCAGATCAATCCACACGCGAATCGGGGTCCAAAGTCTTGCGCGACGCCCGGCGGATTGTCGTCAAGGTTGGCTCGACACTGGTCACCAACGAAGGCCGCGGGCTGGACGAAGTAGCCATTGGCGAGTGGTGTCGGCAAATGGCCATCCTCGTCAAAGGTGGCGAAGCCGGCAAAAACGGGCGGTCCGACGACAGCAAGCCGCGCGAGATCATCATGGTTTCCAGCGGCGCAATTGCGGAGGGCATGAAGCGCCTGGGCTGGCCCAAGCGGCCCAGTGCCATCAATGAGTTGCAGGCAGCGGCGGCAGTTGGCCAAATGGGCCTGGCGCACATGTACGAGACCAAACTGCGTGAAAACGGATTGCCAAGCGCGCAGGTGCTGCTGACACACGCCGACCTGGCCGACCGCGAGCGCTACCTCAATGCCCGCTCGACGCTCCTGACCCTGCTCAAACTGGGCGTAGTGCCGGTCATCAACGAAAACGACACGGTCGTCAACGACGAAATCAAGTTCGGCGACAACGACACGCTGGGTGCTTTGGTGGCGAATCTGGTCGACGCCGATGCCCTGGTGATCCTCACCGACCAAAAAGGCCTCTACACGGCAGACCCGCGCAAAGACCCGGCTGCCCAGTTTGTGCACGAAGGCAAGGCGGGCGACCCGGCGCTTGAGGCCATGGCCGGCGGCACTGGCTCGGCCATTGGCCGTGGCGGCATGTTGACCAAAATCCTCGCCGCCAAACGCGCCGCCGGCTCAGGCGCCTCAACGGTCATCGCCTGGGGACGCGAGGCGAATGCACTGGTCCGCCTGGCCAGCGGCGAAAGTTTTGGCACCTTGTTGGTCGCTCAAACCCAGAAGAACCAGGCCCGCAAACGCTGGATGGCCGACCAATTGCAGTTGCGCGGCTCGGTCACGGTGGATGCCGGCGCGGCGGCAAAGGTTAAAGACGAAGGCAAGAGCCTGTTGCCGATCGGCATGACCGGCGTGGACGGTGATTTTTCACGCGGCGACGTGATCGCCGTGCGCAATGCCGCAGGAGAAGAGTTTGCCCGCGGCCTGGCCAACTACTCCAGTGCCGAAGCCCGCATCCTGTGCCGCAAGTCCTCCAGTGACATTGAAAATCTGCTTGGTTACGTTGCCGAAGCAGAAATGCTTCACCGGGACAATCTCGTTCTGAGCAACTGACCCCGCACGAAGATTGCGCACTTCAGGGGCTGCGCGCTGGGTTCTTCATTTTCCGCAGGATTTCGGCCGCTGAGGCCGCTGCGGTACCGCGTCCGTCACAGGCACCCTGGCGCGCAAAAGCCAGCGCGTGGTGGGAGGTGTTGTTGTCGTTCAAGGCGCGCCATTGCGGGTCTTTCGCCATGTTCCACTTGCCCGTCGCGCTCCAGCGTGCATACGTCTTGAATTCTCCATGCCCGCAGCGCAGGCCTTCGTACAGGGCGTTGACTGCGCCTGTGGAGCTCGTCGCCACAATGACGTAACGCACAATGCCATCGGCCGAAACCGTCAGGCTCGCCGGGTCTACGCCAAACTTGAGTGAGACATAAGGCGGCATTTCCAGCGCCACAAGACCGTCTTTGTTGAAAGACGGAGGCGGCGGCAAATCAAGCTCTTTCCAGTCGGGGTCAGGTGGCATCACCTGCGAGAAAAGCCCGGTACTGGCCAGGAGCAAGGCGGCGAAAACCAAACGTTTAAAACCCATGTTCATGGTCAATGCTCGTGGCCGTCCTGGGTGGCAAGCGGGTCCCAACCGTGGTGGGGATCCGGCTCAAAACTGGCGCCGGGCGGCAATTCGACGTGCTGGCGCAGCAACAGGTCGCGCGGTCGGTGCCCATCAAAATCGGCATCATGGGGGTCTGGTGCGCCAAGGTGGCCGTCGCGTGCCCGCACGCCTTTGCGCAGGTAGCGGGTACGGATATCGTGGCGCGGCAAATACCGCGACAGTTCAGTCAGCGCCATTTCATACACGCCACGTTTGAACTCGACCACCGCGTCCAGCGGCACCCAGTAGTCGTTCCAGCGCCAGGCATCAAACTCCGGATGGTCGGAGGCGCGCAAATTCAAATCCCAGTCGTGCCCTACCAGCTGCAGCAGAAACCAGATCTGTTTCTGCCCCTTGTAATGGCCACGTGCATCGCGGCGGATGTAGCGGTCTGGCACCTCATAACGCAACCAGTCGCGGGTGCGGGCGACGATCTGCACATGCTCCGGCTGGAGCCCCACCTCTTCTTGCAATTCCCGGAACATGGCCTGTTCGGGCGTTTCGCCCCGATCAATGCCACCCTGTGGAAACTGCCACGAGTGGGTGCGAATGCGCTTGCCCCAGAACACCTGGTTTTTCTGGTTGAGCAAAACGATGCCGACATTGGGCCGAAAGCCGTCCCGGTCAAGCATAATCAAACCCCAAATTCTTTAAACTGAGTCCATTATGCACACAGTAACGCGTGCAGCAAGAGACTTACAAATTCATCGGTGGATGGTCGGCGGATTTTCCCGGCGTTTTGTCCCCCATTTTTT
>JANMMR010000111.1:0-2843 GCA_031373455.1 Rhodoferax sp. | reverse complement strand
GCCGAGTTTGGCAGCAAAGGCGCAATCGAAGGCGTGGCTGGCCCCGAAGCCGCCAACAACGCCACCGTCACCGCCGCGCTCATTCCGCTGCTCACGCTCGGCATTCCGGTTTCCAACACCACGGCGATATTGCTCGGCGCGTTCCAGAATTACGGCATCCAGCCCGGGCCGCAGCTGTTCACCAGTTCGGCCAGCCTGGTGTGGGCGCTGATCGCCTCGCTTTATATCGGCAACATCATGCTCTTGGTGTTGAACCTGCCGCTGGTCGGCCTGTGGGTGAAACTGCTCAAGGTGCCCAAGCCCCAGCTCTACGCCGGTATTTTGATATTTGCCACCGTGGGCGCCTACGGCATGCGCCAAAGCGCGTTTGACCTGTTTTTGCTTTACGGCATTGGCGTGTTGGGGTTGGTCATGCGGCGCTTCAATTTCCCGACCGCGCCGGTCGTGGTGGGCATGATCCTCGGGCCGCTGGCCGAGGCGCAGCTGCGCAACGCGATGTCGATCGGCGAAGGCAGCGCGATGGTCTTTTTGCAGCGGCCCGTGTCACTCGCGCTGCTGGTCGTAGTGATTGCGGTGCTGGTGTTGCCGCGCCTCATGAAAAAGCGCGGCGTGGTAGTGACATGAAATTCAAGATGGCGGAGAAATCGCTGTTTGCAATTTTGCTGCGCTCACCATGGTGGATCAGTTTTTTGCTGGTGGCACTGTTCGGGCTGGCCTCCAAAGCGCTGTTGCCCGAGCAATACGTGGTGTACGGCGTGATCGGCGCGTTTCCGTTTTTTGGCATCGGCTGTGTGGCGGCCTGGCGGCAATTGCGCGCGCCCAGCCCCGAGCGCGTCCAGGCTACGCTGCAACAGGCGGCCGATATGTCGTGGCGCGATTTTTCAGGGGTGGTAGAGCGCGCCTTCAGCGCCGGTGGTTACGCCGTGGCCCGCCTCAACTCACCCGCGGCCGATTTCAAACTCGAGAAGGCCGGCCGCACCACCTTGCTCGCGGCCAAGCGCTGGAAAGCCGCCAACCCGGGCGTTGAGCCGCTGCGTGAGCTGGTGGCCCTGCGAGACGCCCAGCAGGCCGACTTGTGCAGTTTCGTAAGTCTTGGCACACTGTCTGACAGCGCCTTGCGCTTCGCCCGCGCCAACCAGATCGAGCTGGTGGCCCCGGCAACGCTGGCTGCGTGGCTGAGTGGAAAAAATAATTAGACAAAGATTAAGTGAGATAAAATTAGTACAAAGTCACGAATATAGACAATTGTTTGCTATATAAATAGTATAAAATATGCCTGTAAATTATACATAATTAGTGTAAAATATAAACCACAGAAAGAAAGAGCCATGGCCAAAATGCTCCTCGACTACATCTACGACCACGAAACCAAACGCGCCGGCGAGGTCTACATGACGCAGCCCATCGGCAACAACCAGGTGATCGACTACACCTGGGCGCAGACGGTTGACCAGGCCCGGCGCATGGCCGCCCACCTCAAAACCCTGGGCTTTGAGCCTGGCGCGCGCATCGGCATCCTGTCGAAAAACTGTGCCCACTTTTTCATGGCCGAGCTGGCCATCTGGATGGCCGGTTACACCACCGTGGCGATCTTCCCGACCGAAGGGCCAGACACCGTCAATTACGTGCTCACACACTCTGAAGCCAGCCTGCTGTTTGTCGGCAAACTCGACACCTGGGACAAGCAGGAAAAAGGTGTGCCCGCCGGCATGCCGCGCATCGCCTTTCCGCTCGCACCCAAAACCAGTTACGACACCTGGGACGCCATCATTGGCCGCACGCAGCCCGTGGCCGGCAAACCGGCGCGCGCGGGCAAAGATTTGGCGATGTTGATCTACACCTCGGGCTCCACCGGCCAGCCCAAGGGCGTGATGCACAGCTTCGAGCGCATCACGGTGGTCGGCGAAGGGTTTGCCAATCGCATGGCCCAGTCGCTGAGCGCTGGCATCGAGCGGCGCATGTTGTCCTACTTGCCGCTGGCGCACGTGTTTGAACGCGCCTGTGTGGAGATCCACTCCATGGTGGTCGGCAGCATGCACGTGTTTTTTGCCGAAACCCTGGAGACTTTCGTCGCCGACCTGAACCGCGCCCGGCCCACGCTGTTTGTTTCGGTGCCGCGTTTGTGGCTCAAATTCATGCAGGGCGTCTCAGCCAAGATGCCGCCCGCCAAGCTCAACCGCCTGTTGTCCATCCCGATCATCAAGGGCATTGTGGCCAAAAAGGTGCTGACCACACTCGGGCTGGATCAGGTCAAGCTGGCCGGCAGCGGCTCGGCGCCCTTGCCGCCTTCGCTCATCCAGTGGTACCGCAAGCTCGGCCTGAACCTCGTGGAAGGTTACGGCATGACGGAAGACTTCGCCTATTCCCACACCATGTCTGAAACCCACAACGAGGTCGGTTACGTGGGCCTGCCGTATGAGGGGGTGCAGGTGCGCCTGGGCGACGGCAACGAGATCCAGATCAAGTCGCCCGGCCAGATGGTGGGTTATTACAAACGCCCCGATCTGGACGCCGAGGTGTTCACGCCCGACGGTTTCTTCAAAACCGGCGACCAGGGCGAGCGCCGACCCGACGGCCAGCTCAAGATCACCGGCCGCGTCAAGGAGCTCTTCAAAACCGCCAAGGGCAAATACGTGGCCCCGGCGCCGATTGAAAACAAGCTCAATGCGCACCCGATGATCGAGTCCAGCATGGTCTCGGGCGTGGGGCAGGCGGCGTCTTACGCGCTGGTGGTGCTGGCGGAAGACCTGCGCCCGAAAACCAAAGACCCGGCGGTGAAGGCCGAAGTGACGGCATCGTTGACCGAACTGCTCAAGGAGACCAACAAAGGCCTTGCGGACTAC
>JANMMR010000100.1:0-1528 GCA_031373455.1 Rhodoferax sp. | reverse complement strand
CCGCATGACCGGCTTCCGGGGGCGAATGGGCTTGTACGAACTTCTGGTGGTCAGCGAAAGCTTCAAGTCCAAACTGATGCATGAAGGCAACATGGCGGCCCTGAAACAGCAGGCCGTTCAGGATGGCATGCGGCCGTTGCGGCTGGCCGGCGCGCTGCAGGTGGCCGAAGGCCATACCGTCATAGGCGAAGTCATTTCATCTACACCACCACTCGCCTGAATCTGGCGATTTGACCGGCCTTTGCCTAGGTGTAATCCACATCGCAAGTCCACGGTATTCCCGTGCAAAATGCGGGGTCGAATTCAAATGTAGGAGACTGGTATGCAAATTAAAAGTCAAAAAGACTTTTACTGTGGAATGATGTTCCTGGTCGTCGGTGTGGGGTTTGCTTGGCTTTCGGTCAACTACAACGTAGGCACCGGCGCGCGGATGGGGCCGGGGTATTTCCCGCGCCTCCTGGGTGTCCTGCTGGCAGCTTTGGGTGCCTTCACCGTGTTCGAGTCCTTTGTGGTCAAAGTTGAGGGGGGCGACAAGATTGGTTCGTTTGCTTGGCGTCCTTTGTGCTACATCATTGGCGCCAACCTTGTATTCGGAATATTGCTGGGCGGTTTGCCCAGTATCAAACTCCCGGCCATGGGCTTGATTGCCGGCATCTATGCGTTGACGTTCATCGCCAGCTTGGCGGGTGACACATTCAAGGCCAAAGAGGTTTTCATTCTGTCAACCGTTTTGGCCATTGGCAGTTACCTCGCTTTCATCGTTCTGCTGAAGCTGCAGTTCCCGGTGTGGCCAACGTTCATCACAGGTTAAGGAAAACTTCACATGGAATTGCTCAATAACCTGTCGCTCGGTTTTGGCGTTGCGTTCACAGCGCAAAACCTGTTGTACGCCTTCATTGGCTGCCTCTTGGGCACCCTGATTGGCGTGTTGCCTGGCATCGGCCCAGTGGCCACTATCGCCATGCTGTTGCCCGCCACTTACGCCCTGCCACCCATCGCAGCGCTCATCATGTTGGCAGGCATTTATTACGGGGCGCAGTACGGCGGCTCCACCACCGCTATTTTGGTGAATTTGCCGGGAGAAGCATCGTCTGTGGTCACGGTGATAGACGGCCACGCCATGGCCAAGCTGGGCCGAGCGGGCCCGGCGCTGGCAGCGGCCGGTATTGGCTCCTTCTTTGCCGGCTCGGTCGGCACGTTGATCCTGGCCGCCTTCGCGCCGCCTTTGACTGAATTGGCCTTCAAATTCGGTCCGGCAGAGTATTTCTCCCTGATGATTCTGGGCCTGATCGGCGCCGTGGTGCTGGCTTCCGGCTCGCTGCTCAAGGCGATCGGCATGATTCTGCTGGGGCTGTTGCTGGGCCTGGTTGGCACCGACGTGAACTCCGGCGTGGCGCGTTTCAGTTTCGACATCCCCGAGTTGACCGACGGCATCGGTTTCATCACCATCGCCATGGGCGTGTTCGGTTACGGCGAAATCATCAGCAACCTGGGCAAACACGCCAGTGAACGTGAAATTTTTATCGGC
>JANMMR010000066.1:0-2359 GCA_031373455.1 Rhodoferax sp. | reverse complement strand
TCGTGACCCGCACCGAAGCGCCCTCCAGCCGCACCGGTGTGGGGTCGACCTTGATCTCCAGGTACACATGCAGCGGGTCGACACCGGCCCGTGTGCCAGGGGTGCTGGCCACCAGTTGCACCTTGCCGGTGGCCTTCACACCCAAGGCTTGCTCGTCGATGGCAACGGGCATGCCGGGTTTGACCAGTGGCGCAGATTCCAAAGAGAGTGAGGAGTCGATCGCCAGTTGGTTGTCAGTGACCGTCAGCACCGTGCCCACAGCCGCGCCACCCACCAGCGCCTTGACCTCCTCCACGCGCACCGGCAGCGACGGGATGAACACCATTTCATCCACCGGCACTTGCACGCCCATTTTGCGCTTGACCGATTCCAGATCGGCGGCAAGCTGGCGCGCCCGCTCCGCTGCGAGTTTGGCGTCAACGGCGGCCAGTTTCTGCGCATCCATCGCGGCGCGAACGGTTTTTTCACCCTCCAGCCGCACCGACTTTTCCGCCAGGGCGGCGGCTGATTGGGCAGCCGCCGCCTGCTGGATTTTGTCGTTGACCGCTTGGGCTGCCCGCTCTGCCGTTTGAACCGCCAGTTGACCGCCCACTTTGGCACGGTAAGCCGCAGCACGCGCCACTTCAAGTTTGGCGTTGGCGGAAATGCGCGCCGTTTCCGGCTGGCGCGGATCGAGCTCAACAACCGCCCGCTCTGCGATCTGCGCGGCGACATCGGCGTCGGCGGCGCTGTTGCCGTGGGCCGCCTTGGCGCGTTCGTCTTCCACCGTCAGGGTGGCATCTGAGCGCAGGGATTGCTCCATCCGTTGCCGCTCGGTGGTTTTGATGGCCAGGTCGACCGCAGCCGTGCGGTTGTTGAATTCGGCGGTGGCCCGCGCCGCATCCACCGCCGGGCCCATCGAGAGCAGGGCCGCCATGGCGGCCACCTGTGCTTTCTCCGCGTCGGCCCAGTCGCGCTCCAGCGTCCGCAGCGCCGCAAGCTGTTCACGCGTAGGTCCAAACGGCTCCCAGCCCTTTTTTGTGTACCAGCGCGATACCGCAGCGCTGGTTTGCCCATCGTAAACACCATCCACGGCGCCTGGGTCGAACCCCATGCGCTTGAGGGCTTGCTCAAGCTGCCGCACATCCTCGCCCGACGAACCTGGAGTCAAATCGCGGTAGGCCGGCACCTGACCCAGCAGCACAAACACAGGACGGCCCGAAGCGGTGAGCAACACGGCACCTTCTCCCAGCTGGACGTTGCGCGCTGGCAAGGTGGTAATGAGACTGCCTTGCGGCTTCAGGCTGGAAGGCGCCAGCGACACCGGTTGCGGAAGGCCAAATCTCGCCGTTCCGCGCGTCACCACATTCGCGCCCAGCACGCGCCGCTCAACCGGAACCAGTATCGGAGAAGGCGCGGGTGGCGCTGTGCGTGCGGCCGCGTCGGCCGGCGACTCAATGCGCGAACCGGCCGCCCAGGCGATCAACGCCGCCACTGAAATGGTGGCAAGAACCGAAGTGAGGACGACGATCCGGTTGCCGGTCATGGTTCACTGTACGCCCCGTGCGAACATTTCTTTCTCGATCTGCTCTTCCACCGGTTTGAATATCTTCTCGGCGAGTTCATGGTTTTTCACCGCCACGCGCCGCTCGAAATTCTGCAAAGTCCTGAACGCCGCCAATTGCTCGGGAGACATCTTTGCCACCGGAATGGTTCCACCCTTGGTCAAGGTGTCGAGCCGTTTGCGCACATCCGGTTCCGCTTCGTCAGGGTGGTTGTAGTCGTAGCCGTGTTTGCGCATCTCGGCAGCGTACTTCCGCAGCGCCGCTTTCATCCGGGGGTCTTTGTTGACGATGGCATCCTTCGGGTTGTAATAACTCGCGCTGAGTTGCTCAGCCGAGAAAACCTGTTTGACTGCCTCGAGCGTACACCCTCCGACCCGCGAAAAATTCTCGCGCTCCAGGCCAATGGCGAAAGTCGCGTCCGTGTTCTGGCCCAACAATGCCCGGTTGTAGGCAGACTGGCTCGCCGGCGACAGGGTCTTGAAAACGTTGACGTTGCGCTCGCCCAAACCAACCTTGGCCGGGCTGTAACCACTGGCCAGCTGCATTGCCTCTCCGGTGTACATGGTGGCCGCGCCGAAACCGTGTTTGGCGATGAACTCTTCTTCGCTCATGCCCGGGAGTTTTTTGTCGGCGCTCATGCCCTTGCGCACGGTTTCATAGTCGGCGGCGATGTATTCAAACCCCTGCGCCCGCATGCATTTGGCAATGCCCGCTTCTACCCGTTCCACATACTGGACAAGCTGCTTGGAAGTCAGGCCGAACTCCTCCCTTCCAGGCCCGGGCGCTGGCGCCTGCGCCTGCGCGGCTGCGCAAAA
>JANMMR010000011.1:0-2561 GCA_031373455.1 Rhodoferax sp. | reverse complement strand
AGACGAGCGCCAGCGGCGCTACGGGGGTGCAGGCTCTTTGCGACCAGAAGGTGGGAGTAGTACGACAGTGATCACATGACACACCTGAAATCCTGAATCAAAAAGTGCGGCGTCAACCAACCATTCCTCTAGAAAACTGAGATCACATTCACCAAATTAAGGGGATTTTGAAGCCAATCAACCCCAATTTGGGTATGATATTTGCAAAATCACTCAATCCAACACGACCGCCGGCGTGGGCAAAGACTCCCACGCGGCCAACCAGCTCAGTTGTTTGCGCAGCCAAGACGCCGGCAATGCCTGTGTGCCCCACTCGTGAACGCGGCTTGCGCGCTCGCCCAATAACCAAATGTGGCGGATCGGTACAAACACCGCAATCGCCTCAAAGTCCCGGTCGGTGATGGGGTTGACCTGCCGGTAACCGCGCAGGAAATGTTGCCATTGAGCGTTTTTCGCGGGGCCAATCGCATCGCCGGAGTCCATCTGCATGCCCCAGAGGTAAACCGCCAGATCATAGGCGAGGTACCCGGGGCCCGCGTCGTCGAAATCGAAAAAGGAGGCGAGCCGGGTGTTGCCCAGACCATCGGTCACAAACGAGTTGCCGCCGTGGCAGTCGCCGTGGCAAGTGACCATCGTCAACGGGCCAAGAGCTGAGACGCGTTTTTCAAGGCGTTCGCCCAAGGCGGCCAGGTCGACACGCATGGCATCGTCCAGGCCCGGAGCCGTGCGCAGCGCCGCCAGTGGGCGCAGCAACAGGTGGGCAGTATCCAGCCGGTAGCGACTCGCCGGGCCTGTGTAACTTTGCGACAAGGTGTGCACTTGCGCCAGCCCCACGCCCATCGCTTCAACATCGGGCAAGGACTCGCCGGGCAAGTCGCCGTCAAGGAATCGAAAAACCGCCAAGGTACGCACACCTTCGGCCACCGTCAATTCGGACCAGGCTTTTGCGTCGTTGGCCAAAACAGGTTCTGCTACGGCGGCGCCCAGCGCCTTCAAGTGACACAGCAAAGCTGTTTCAAAAGCGATATTGGGTTCACCGCGCGGCCGACTGGAACTCAGGCGCGCAACATAACGTTGCCCGCCTTCGACCGTGAACTCGTAAACATGGTTGAAGCCACGGCGCGCCAGCTGGCACGCCGAAACTCGCCCCAATGGGTAAAGCGCTTGAACCGCCTGGGCAATCGACTCGCCCGCCAAGGTGGACGAGACGACACGCAATCCGTGCGCCTCGCCACCTTTGCCGGAAGTCACCCGATCAAAGCTTGAACGGCACCACCAGTTGCGTCTGCACGCCCAGGCCTTCAATGCCCAGCGTCATCACGTCGCCCTTTTTCAGGAACTGCGGTGTCGGCTTCATACCGAGGCCCACACCCGGCGGGGTGCCGGTGCAGATCACGTCACCGGGCATCAGCGTGAAGAACTGGCTGCAGTAGCTCACGATCTTGGCGGCGCTGAATATCATGGTCTTGGTGTTGCCGGTCTGTTTGCGCTGGCCGTTCACGTCCAGCCACATGGCGAGGTTTTGCGGGTTGGTGATCTCGTCGGTGGTCACAAGCCAGGGGCCGATGGGGCCGAAGGTGTCGCAACCCTTGCCCTTGTCCCACTGCGGGCCGCGCTCTATCTGGAACTCGCGCTCGCTCACGTCATTGCACAGCGTGTAGCCGGCCACATAGGTCAGCGCGTCTTTTTGCGACACGTAGCGGGCGCGGGTGCCGATGACGATGCCCAGCTCGATCTCCCAGTCGCCCTTGACCGAGCCTTTGGGCAACATCACGTCGTCGTCCGGGCCCTGGATGCAGCTGTTGGCCTTCATGAAGATGATCGGCTCTTTGGGGATGGGCATACCCGACTCAGCCGCGTGGTCGCGGTAGTTCAGGCCGATGGCGATGTATTTGCCAACTTTGGCAACTGGGCAGCCCATGCGCGGGGAGCCCTTGACCAACGGCAGCTTGTCGGTTTTGAGTTTGCGGATTTTGGCCAGCGACGCGGCACTGAGCTGCTCGCCGCCAAAGTCTTTGACCACCGCGCTCAGGTCGCGCAATTTTCCTTCTGCATCGATGAGGCCGGGCTTCTCTTTGCCGGGCTTGCCGTAACGAACGAGTTTCATGGGTGCCTTTCTGGTTTTGGGGTTGATTTTAAAAATGACGAAATGACCTCGCCGCTTCGCGGCTTGATGACGGCGCTTCGCGCAATGATACAAACATACGCAATACAAAGCCGCGTCATTTTGTCATTGAGCGAAGCGAGGTCATCTAAGCGAAGCGAGGTCATCAATAAGTCGCGCGGCCGCCGGAGAGATCAAACACCGCGCCCGTTGAAAACGAGCAGTCTTCGGTGCACAGCCAGGCCACCATGGCGGCGACTTCCTGCACCTCGCCAAAACGCGCCATCGGAATTTTGGAGAGCATGAAGTCGATGTGTTGCTGTGTCATCTGGTCAAACATCGCGGTCTTCACGGCTGCGGGCGTGACGCAGTTCACACGCACGCCGGTATCGGCCAGCTCCTTGCCGAGTGATTTGGTGAGCGCAATCACGGCCGCCTTGCTGGCGCTGTAGGCACT
>JANMMR010000001.1:0-3056 GCA_031373455.1 Rhodoferax sp. | reverse complement strand
ACACGGCCGTGGCATCCTGAACCAGGTGGCGCTGGCGCGGGAGGAACTTGGCGCGGCGCGCAGCCGACTGGCCGGGCGGGTGTCCATAGGGCTGCCCCCCAGCCTCTCGAAGCTGATCACCGTTCCCCTGACGCGCGCCATGCGCAAGGCGCTGCCGCAAGCGCAGCTGACCTTGACCGAGGGCTTCTCCGTGCTCATGTACGAGGGCCTGCGCGTGGGCAACCTGGACATGGCCGTGCTCTACAACCCTGATGCATCGCCCGAGCTGGAAATGGCGGTTTTGCACGAGGAACAACTGGCGCTGATTTCCCCCAAAAGCGCGCTCAAGCCGGCCCGGGGCGCCAGGCGCCTTGCGGCCACACCCGATTCGATCGGCCTGCGCGAAGTGGCGGCGCTGCCGCTGATCCTGCCCAGCCGGCCCAACGCGTTTCGCCTGTTGATCGACAACGAGATGGCAACCTTGAGCTTGCGCCCGCAGGTGGCGATGGAGGTGGACGGACTCAACGCCATCTTGAGCCTGGTCAAGGAAGGCATGGGCCACGCCGTTTTGCCGCGTTACACCTTGAGCAATTTTGACAATGTCGCGCCATTTGCCGTTCGGGCAATCCATAGCCCACGGATTTTGAGCCGGCTTGAACTGGTCTGGTCGTCAAGACGGCCGGCCACGGCGACGCAAAAAAAGACGCTGGAAATCGTGCGCAAAGTGGTCCTGGCGTCCATTCAGTAGCGCTTGGACACGCCAATCCGGGTAAATACTGGGCAATTTTGGCATCCGTTCGTAACAAATTCAGGGAAACTGGCAATATGTAAACAGGATGAAACGTCTTTAATATGATTCTCGGTATATTCGGGCCAGATTTCAGTTGTGACACGTGTTCCGCCTGAAACCAGCTCCCAGGCGATTGCCAGGGGGCAGCAACAAAAAGTTGGAAGTCAGATTGATTGAATCCCCAGTATTAGAACGGCGACATGCGGGCCTGCGGGCCGACAACCTTGTCATGCGCATGCTGCAGCCGCTGGCGTCGTATGTGCCGCAGCCGCCAGACAAATTGCGCCGCAGCAGCGACCTGCCGCGCGGCCACACCAGCCACACCAAACACGGCAAACGCTCGCTGGTGGTGGCCGGCTCCGGCTCACCCACGGTGATTTTTGAAGCCGGCCTTGGCAAAGGCAAGGAAGTCTGGGGCTCGGTGTTCAACGAAGTCGCGCAACACACCCGTGCGGTCGCCTACGACCGCGCCGGTTATGGCGACAGCGAAGCCCCCAAAAGCGCCCGTGAGCCGATGCAGCTGGTGCGTGAGCTGCGCGCCATGCTGGCCGAGGAAGGCATTGCGCCGCCCTATGTGCTGGTGGGCCATTCGCTGGGTGGCACGATCATGAAGCTGTTTGCCCGCGCCTACCCCCATGAAATCGCCGGTGTGGTGTTGGTGGACGCGCGCCACTCTGACTTCGCCCGGCGCTGCAAACAGGTGGGCATGCCGCGTTTCCTGTACGAGCCGCCTGCCGCTTTGTTCCTGCTGGCGCGCGCCGCCATCCGCGGCGAGCTGGCGGCTTCCACCATCACGACCGGCCAGGCCCGCAAGGTCGGCCCCTTCCCCTCGGTGCCTCTGGTGGTGCTGACGCAAAACAAATCTGTCGCGCGCTGGCCCAAGAGCCTGGGCCGCCTGTGGGTGGCGAGCCAGCGCAACATGGTGCGCATGTCCAAAATCAGCCGCATGGAAGTCTGTGACGACGCCAGCCACAACGTGCCCAAAGACCGCCCCGACGCCGTCGCCAAGGCGGTGCTCAACGTGGTGAAAGCCGCGCGTTACCTGCAGGAAAAAAGCGAGCGCCGCCTGTACTGAGCGGCCAGGCGCAGCACAGCGCCCTGAAAACCTGCCAAATTGTTAACACCCATGTTAACAATTTGGCAGGTTTTTCATTGAAAATCGGTTTTTAGCATAAAATTGGCTTTCAAGTCACGTATTTATTCAATAGTTTGCTATATTATATATAGCAACTCTCTTGGATCGATCAGTCCATCCCCCAATTGAAGGATGGCAGGGCAGCAGAACCGCCTGCACCGGCTTCACAACGCGCGATCTGCGGCGCAAAATGCCCAAGCAATTTCAAGGGGATCTTCATGAAGCTCGAAGAAATCATTGCCGCCGTGCAGCAGGCCCTGGGTGTGCAGGTTGACGGCAAACCCGGCACCGAAACCTGGAGCGCGATCTACCAGCGCGTGCTGGGCAAATCGCCCAACAAGCCGGCCCTGCCGCCGGTGATCTCCCCGGCCGATCCGCGCAGCGAAGGTGTCATTGCCACACTGTTGCCCGAAGTGCGGCCGCTGGCGCGCGCGCTGGTGCACAAGGCGGGCTCGATGGGCATCCGCATCAAGATCATCAGCGGCTACCGCACCTACGAAGAGCAGGCCGCCATCTACGCCAAGGGCCGCACCAAACCCGGCCCCAAGGTGACCAACTCGCCACCGGGTTACTCCAACCACAACTTCGGCATTGCCTTTGACGTGGGCGTGTTCGAGGGCAACAGCTACATGGGCGAGTCGCCCAAATACGCGGTGGTGGGCGGCCTGGGTACCGACCTCGGGCTCGAATGGGGCGGCACGTGGACAAGTTTTGTCGACCAGCCCCACTACCAGCTGCGCCCCGAGTGGGCCGCCGACATGACCTCGCGGCAGATGATGGCCGAGTTACGCACGCGGCACGACGACAACACGCCAGTGTTTGCGTAAAGGCGCCGGTCACGTCGCAGCCAGCGCCGGCAAAGGCATCTGCTGCCATGAGCAACCGCCGTAACTTTCTCGCAGTCCTCGCCCTGATGGCTGGATGCGCGGCCAGCACTGCCCTGGCCATGGGACCAGCGGCTGTATTCGTGGTGGACCTGCTCAAACAGGTGGCCGTGTCGGTGATGGCGGACCTGGTCACGGATTCGGTCAAAGGTTCTGGCAGTGCGCCCGAGACCTCCTTCGAGGCGCGCTGGCCGCAACGCAAACACGTGATTCTATCGATCGACGAAATACCAGTGGACCCACAACGGAAATTCGATTTCGACCGCAA
>JANMMR010000667.1:0-2290 GCA_031373455.1 Rhodoferax sp. | reverse complement strand
AGATTCGAGGTAGGTCTTCAAGCCGGCGGGCGTCATTTTGTCGACCGGCACGATGTCGGCGTTCAGGTCGGCCAGGCGGGACTTGACCATCGGGTCCTGCATCGCGGCGCGCAGCGCCACGCCCACTTTTTCCAGCACCGGTGCTGGCGTGCCCTTGGGCATGTACATGCCGTGCCAGACCTTCACTTCAAAGCCCTTGAGGCCCTGCTCGTCGAGTGTGGGCACATTGGGCAAGGCGGCCAGGCGGGTTTGGGTGGTGACACCAAATACCTTCACGCGGCCGTCTTTGATGAGCGGCACGGTTGTTGTTGTTTGGTCACAAAGGAGGTCGACCTGGCTTCCCAAAAGCGCGTTCATCGCAGGGCCGGTTCCGCTGAAGGGCACGGTGGTGAGATCGGTGCCGATGGCCGACATGAACAACAAGCCGCACAGGTGCGAGACCGCGCCCAGGCCGGCATTGGCCAGTGAGACTTTCTCTTTGTTGGCCTTGACGTAAGCCTGCAATTCGGCAAAGTTGTTGGCCGGGAAATCCTTGCGCGCCAGCAGGGTCATGGGCACGTCAACCACCTGGCCGATGTATTCGAAGTCTTTGAGCGGGTCAAACTGGAGCTTTTTGTACAGCGCCGGCGCCGTGGCCATGCCCATGTGGTGCAGAAAGATGGTGTAGCCGTTGGGCGCAGCCCGGGCCGCTTTGGTGGCGCCAATGGTGCCGCCTGCGCCCACCGCGTTTTCCACCACCACCGTGCCGCCGAGCGACTTGCCCATGGGCACGGCCATCATGCGGGCCAGGATGTCTGTGGGGCCGCCCGCCGCAAAGGGGATCATCAAGGCGACAGGTTTGTCGCCGGGGTAAGCAGCCTGGGCCAACGCGACGCTGCCGGTGGCCATGCCGATGGCGAAGGTGGCAATGGCGCCGACCGACGAGAGCGACTGAAAAAGTGACTGGGCGTTTGGAATTCGCATGAAAGGCTCCGTAAAACAGTGGCCCGATCTTGCCCGAATGCGGTCAACTTGCCATTGGCGAATTCCCTTGGCCTTGGCCGGAATCACCGAGCCATATCACGTCACCTTGCAGGCGGTGGCACCGGGCCCAGCAGCCGCGTGACTTCGGCGATGTAGGCCATGCTCCACAGGCGCTCGATGGCCAGGTCGACGTCTGTCGGGCTGGCCGCCTGGCTGTAGGCCGCCAGGCGCTTGGCCTTGGCGGTGATCTCGTCGCGCGTGAGGGTGTTGCCCGGGTCGCCCTTGGGCTCGTCGACGCGGCCTTGCAGGCTGCGGCCGTCGGTCGTGGTGACGGTAACTTTGCCAATCCAGCGGCGTGGGTAGGCGGCGTCGACCTCGGCGTCGAGTTCCATGCTGACCTTGTTGCACAAGGCCCTAGTTGCCGCGTCGTTGAAATGGTTGTCAAACTCCGTCAACCCTGCATAACCAAACTGCGCGGCCAGCGCCAGCGTGGTGCCCATGGAGAACTTGCTCTGGTGCACGGTGACAGGGTTGACCACCGGCCCGAGAACGTCGATTGCGCCCTGGTGCACATGGGTAACCACGCGGGCGATGTCGGCGGCTTTGAGCGTGTGGGTTTTCATCACCTGCAAAAGAGCGTCGGCCGCCGGGTGGGTGTGGCGGCAGCAGGCGTGGTACTTGAACGAGGTTTCGATGGTCGCCCAGCGCGTGGCGGTGCCGTCCATCGCCAGGCCGTCGACCAGCTTCGCCGGATCGGCATCGCTCGACATGCCCGCTGCCAGCCCTTGCGCGCCTTCAAAAACCTGCGCGGCGCCGGTGAAGCCGTCCAGCGCCAATTGTGCCGACATCAGGCCGGCGGCGGCAGCGTGCGCGGTGTGCAACTGTTTGGAGTCGGCCCCCGTGCGCAAAAACTCCCACAAACCAGCCGACTGTGTACCGGCCGAGCCCAGCGCGTGTTGCATCTGTGCGGCATCAAGCCCCAGCAGGTTGCCGGCAGCCGCCGCCGCTGCCAGCGTGCCGGCCGTGCCGGTGGTGTGAAAAATCTTGTAGTGCGAGCGGCCCAGAAACTCCCCCGCGCGGATGCCCACCTCATACCCCGCGACCGCTGCCGCCAGCAGGCGTTTGCCGCTCAAGCCGAGCGACTGCGTGAGGGCCAGCGCCACCGGAAACACCACCGCCGCCGGGTGGAACACCGAGCCGTTGTGCACGTCGTCCTGCTCGGCCAGGTGCGAGGCCGCGGCGTTGACCATGGCCGCGAAATACGGCGAGGTCTGCATGCGGCTCACGAGCTGCTCTGACCTGCCTGCGGAAGGCCCCATCTGCGCCG
>JANMMR010000578.1:0-2124 GCA_031373455.1 Rhodoferax sp. | reverse complement strand
CTATTAAATCAGGAGCAAGTTCATGTTGACAGAAGACGGCAAGCATCTCTACGTCAGTTATGACGAATACCACAGCCTGATCGAAAAACTCGCGATCAAGATCCATCAATCAGGCTGGGAATTCGACACCATCCTGTGCCTGGCGCGCGGCGGCATGCGGCCCGGCGACATCCTCTCGCGCATCTTCGACAAGCCGCTGGCCATCATGTCGACCAGCTCGTACCGCGCCGATTCGGGTACTACGCAGGGCAACCTCGACATCGCCCGTTTCATCACCACGCCCAAGGGGGAAATCGCCGGCAAGGTGCTGCTGGTGGACGATCTGGCCGACTCGGGTCACACCCTGCACAGGGTGATTGACTTGCTCAAGAACAACTACGCGCCGATCACCGAATTGCGCAGCGCCGTCATCTGGACCAAGGCTTTGTCGAATTTCACACCGGATTATTCGGTCGAGTTTCTGCCCACCAACCCGTGGATCCACCAGCCCTTCGAAGGTTATGACGCCATGCGCCCCGAGCAGTTGATTCAAAAGTGGAGCGTTTAAATATTGCCCCCACGCTCCGCCGCTGCGCGGGTCGCTGCCCCCAGCGGAGGCAAGTAACTTTGCATTGGACGGCCCGGCGCGAAATTGCACTTTTCCCATGACCCAGCCAATCACCGACCTTATCCACCACCCGTACATGCCGCCGGCCGGCTTTGCGTCGCCGCAGCCGGGCGTTTTCAAGGCCTCCACCGTCATTTTTCCAAACTCGGCGGCGATGCGGGCGCGCCAGTGGAAAGACAAGACCGGCTACACCTACGGCCTGCACGGAACGCCCACCACCTTCATGCTGGAGGAGCGGCTGGCCTCGCTGGAAGGTGGTAGCCAGTGTTTGCTTGTGCCCAGCGGGCTGTCGGCGATCTCGGCCGTTTCAATGGCGCTGCTCAAAACCGGCGACGAAGTGCTCATTCCCGACAACGCCTATGGCCCAAACAAGGCGCTGGCCGAAGGCGAGTTGAAGAACTGGGGCATTTCACACCAGTATTACGACCCGATGAACCCAGCGGATCTGGCCGCCCGTATTTCTCCCCAAACCCGGCTCGTGTGGGTGGAGGCGGCGGGCTCCGTCACGCTGGAGTTCCCCGATGTGTGTGAACTGGTGCGGGTTTGCCGCGCCAAAGGTGTGCTGGTGGTGCTGGACAACACCTGGGGCGCTGGCCTGGCCTTCAAGCCCTTTGACCTTACCCCCGGCAGTTCAGCCCCACTGGCTGTTGACATCTCGGTCCACGCCTTGACCAAATACCCCAGTGGCGGCGGCGACGTGCTGATGGGCAGCATCATCACCGTTGACGCTGCCCTGCACCTGAAAATCAAGCTCTCCCACATGCGGATCGGTTTTGGTGTTTCCGGCAATGACGCCGAAATGGTGCTGCGCTCATTGCCCAGCATTGGCCTTCGGTATACCGCACACGACGTCTCCACGCGTGCGCTGGCCGCGTGGTGCCTGTCGCGCAGCGAGTTTGCGCAAGTGCTGCACCCGGCTTTGCCCAGTTCGCCTGGGCATGCCCAATGGAAGGCCTTGTGCCGCAACGATGCGGGTGGTGCGGCGGGCCTGCTGAGTGTGGTTTTCAAGCCGGAATATACCTTGCAGCAGGTCGATGCTTTTTGTGATGCCCTCCAATTGTTCAAACTGGGCACCAGCTGGGGCGGACCGATGAGCCTGGTGGTGTCTTACGACCTGGCATCCATGCGCCAGAGCTGGCCGGCGCACGTCGCTCGGGGCCGCGTGGTCCGGTTTTCGATTGGCCTTGAGGCGGTGGCCGATTTGCAGGCCGATTTGGCGCAGGCCTTGACGACCCTGCAGCCGAAAAGTGCACATTAATTTCAAGGCCGCCACAAAGCGCAAGGTCAAACTGGTACAGTGTTTGCAACCCGAATTACCCCATCATTGAAGGCACGCCTTGGCAACACCAAATTACGGCTACGAGAAACGTCAGAAAGAACTGGCGAAAAAGAAGAAAAAAGAGGAAAAACTCAAATCCAAAGCCGAACGCAAAGTGGGCGATGGGCCGCATGACGACGATCAGGGCGGCCAACCGCCAACGCCTGACACCGCCAACACCGCACAGACCGGTGGCAAC
>JANMMR010000518.1:0-1832 GCA_031373455.1 Rhodoferax sp. | reverse complement strand
TGGCCAGTTCGACACCCAGATCAACCTCAACGCTTCGCTATTCAAACAAGGCACCGAGCCTGCCGCCATGGCACGCGGCAACCTGGAGATGTCGTCCATCTCCGCGTTTGACATCGCCAAGCTGGTGCCCGAGTTTTCCATCTTCACGGCCGGTTACATCATCCGCGACCCGGATCATTTGATGAAGGTCTTCAACGGCCCGATCGGCACCGAACTCTACAAGATGGTCAGCGACAAGATGGACATCACGGTGCTGGCACCGATTTACCTCGGCTTGAAGACCGGCACCATCGACGGGCAAGACAACCCGCTGCCCACCGTGCGCAGCGCCAAGTTTTACGAAGTGACGAAACAGCTCACACTCACCAGCCACCTGGTTGACGGCATTTTCATCAGCGTCTCCAACAAGACCTGGAACGCATTGAACGCCGACCAGAAGGCCAAGCTCAAGGCGGCGGCCATGGCGGCCAGCAAATACAACAACGACAACCGCATCGCCGACGAGAAACAAATGGTCGATTTTTTCAAGACCCAGGGTTTGACAGTGACCACGCCAGATTTGGACGCCTTCCGCAAAACCGTGCAGACGGCCTACCAGAACTCGGAGTACGCGAAAGTCTGGCCGGCCGGCATGCTGGACCGCATCAACAACACGAGGTAATCGTTGCGCTGGTTCAAAAGCGCCGCCAACGCCCTGGGCGGCGTGCTGTTCTTGACGATGTTCTGCGTGTTCATCGTCCAGATCACGGCGCGTTTCGGCTTCAACAAACCGCTGGCCTGGACCGACGAGCTGGTCGTCGTCCTCTATGTCTGGGTGATCCTCTGGTCGGCGGCCTTCATCGTGCCCGAGCGGGAGCACGTGGCCTTTGACCTGGTGTGGAACAGCGTGAACCAACCCGTGCGCCGGGTCATGAAAATCGCCGGCAACGTCATGCTGGGCGGCCTTGCCTTGTGGGCCATTCCCGCCACCTGGGACTACGTGAATTTCATGGCGCGTGAAGGCACACCGGTGCTGGGCATTTCTTTCCGCTGGGTGTTTATGCCTTTCGTGTTCCTCTTCGTGGCGCTGGTGCTGCGGGCCGTGTTCAACATCCGTGCCGCCTGGCGTGGTGAAGGGCTTGATGTGGAATTGAACCTGCAATGAGCGCGGCACTGGCGGTGCTGGTTTTGGTGATGCTCGCGGGCATGCTGCTGCGCATGCCCATCGGTTTCTCCATGCTGGCCTCGGGCATCGGTTACCTCATCGTCAAGCGGCAAGACATTGGCCTGGTGGCCGAGCAGGTCGGCAACGGCCTGTACAACAGCTACGTGCTGCTGGCCGTGCCGCTCTTCGTGTTCGCGGCCAACATCATGAACGCCGGCACCGTGAGCGAGCGCATTTTTGATTTTTGCCGCATCCTCGTGGGGCGCATGCGTGGTGGGCTGGCGCAGGTGGACATTCTGGTCAGCGTGATCTTTTCCGGCATGAGCGGCAGCGCCATCGCCGACGCGGCGGGGCCGGGCCTTGTGACCATCAAACAGATGCTGAAAAAGCCGGAGTATTCACGCGGCTTCGCGGGCGCCGTGGTGGTGGCCAGCGCCACGCTGGGGCCGATCATTCCGCCTTCGATTCCGATGGTGATCTACGCGCTGGTCTCGGGCGCGTCGGTGGGCGCCTTGTTTCTGGGTGGCGTCGTGCCGGGTTTCCTGATGGCGATTTTGATGATGGTGGTGGTGCATTTCATCGCTGTCAAACGCAACATGCCGCGTGAAGCGCCCGTGCCGCGCGGCGAGTGGCCGCCGCCGCCCGCGCGTAGCGCCCGACGATGAGCATGTCCTTGTTCAGCTCCTTC
>JANMMR010000498.1:0-7995 GCA_031373455.1 Rhodoferax sp. | reverse complement strand
GCCTGCAAGCAGCTGGGCTACACGCGCATGTGGAGCATTCACCCGTCGCAGATCCGGCCCATCGTCGACGCCTTTTCGCCCACCATTGCCGAGCTGGACCAGGCCATCGAGATCATCCTCGCCGCGCAGGCCGCGCAGTGGGCCCCGATCCGCCACGACGACACGCTGCACGACCGTGCCAGCTACCGCTATTTCTGGCATGTGATCGAGCGGGCGCACCGCACCACGTTGGGCGCGGGCATCCCCGCCGAACAGCGCTTGGCCTGGTTCGGGCCGCAGCCAACATGACGCCCATGCGCCAACGACCCCACCTCCTGCTGGCCTGGATCGCGGCACTTTGCGCGCTGGCCCTGGGCCCAGGCTGCGCACAAGCGCAACAGCTCAAGCTGCGCATCCTGGGTACCACCGACGTGCACATGCACCTGATGGCCTATGACTACTACCAGGACAAGGCCGTGCCCGAGTACGGACTGGCGCGCACCGCCACCTTGATCAAGACCGCCCGCGCGGAATTGCCCAACAACCTGCTGTTCGACACCGGCGACCTGCTGCAGGGCAACCCGCTGGGCGACTTCGTGGCGCGCATCAGGCTGCCGCAGCCCGGCCAGGTGCACCCGGCCTACAAGGTCATGAACGCACTGCGCTACGACGCCGCCAACGTCGGCAACCACGAGTTCAACTACGGCCTGCCCTTCCTGCGCCAAGCGCTGGCCACGGCCGGCTTCCCCTATGTCAGCGCCAACGTGGTCCACGACACGGGCCCCGCCAAGGGCGAGCCGGCTTTCGCCCCGTACGTGATGCTGGAGCGCCGCTTCAGCGACGAAGCCGGCGTCAGCCACGCGCTGAAGATCGGTGTCATCGGCTTCGTGCCGCCGCAGATCATGCAGTGGGACAAAGCCGCGCTCGAAGGCCGCGTGATCGCCAAAGACATGGTCGAGGTGGCGAAAAAATACGTGCCCGAAATGCGCGCCAAAGGGGCACAACTGGTGATCGCCATTCCGCATTCGGGCATTGAGAAAGCTGCCGTTGGCGCCATGGCCGAAAACGGCGTCTCCGGCCTGGCCGATGTTCCCGGCATCGACGCGATTTTGTTCGGCCATTCGCATGCCGAGTTCCCCTCCAAAGCCTTCGCCGGTTTCCCCAAGGTGGACGTGGAGAAAGGCACCATCAACGGCATTCCTTCCGTGATGCCAGGGCGCTGGGGCGACCACCTGGGCGTGATCGACCTGACGCTGAACAACGCCTCGGGCACCTGGAAAGTGGCCGCAAGCCAAGCCTCGATCCGCCCGATTTTTGACCGCGAGGCGAAAAAATCCATCGCTGCGGAAGACGCCATGGTCGAGCGCACCGTGGGCGCGGAGCATGCCGGCACGCTCGAATATGTGCGCAACAAAGTCGCCTTCAGCAGCGCACCCATTTACAGCTATTTCGCGTTGGTCGAAGACGACCCTTCCGTGCAGATCGTCTCCAACGCGCAGATCGCCTACGTGAAACGCGCGCTGGTCGGCACGCCGCACGAGAAGCTGCCGGTGCTCTCGGCGGCGGCGCCCTTCAAATCCGGCGGGCGCCAGGGCTGGGCCTATTACACCGACATCCCGGCGGGGCCCCTGGCCATCAAACACGTGGCCGATTTGTACATCTACCCCAACACCGTCAAAGCCGTGCTACTCACGGGCGCGCAGGTGCAGGAGTGGCTGGAAATGTCGGCCGGGCAGTTCAACCAGATCGTGCCTGCCGGCGCGGGCAGCGCGGCCCAGCAGGGCCTGGTGAACAACGCCTTCCCGTCGTTCAATTTCGACACCATTGACGGCGTGAGCTACGAGCTTGACTTGACGCAGCCAGCCAAATACGCGGTGAACGGCACAGTGGCCAACGCCACGGCCAACCGCGTCAAAAATCTGGCATTTGACGGAAAACCCATCGCCAAAGACGCCAAATTCGTCGTCGCCACCAACAACTACCGCGCCTTTGGCGGCGGCAATTTCCCCGACATCAAGGCCGACAAAGTCATCTTCGACGCGCCCGACGAAAACCGCCAGGCGTTGGTGGAGTATTTGACGCTGGCCGACACCCTCTCACCCAACAAACAGGTCAACCCGAAAGCCGACGGCAACTGGCGCATCCAGAGTGTGCCCGGCGTGAGCCTGACATTCCTGAGTGCCAGCGCCGCCAGCCGCTACTTGCCCAGCCACCCGAACATCAAGCTGGTGAAAGACAACGGGGACGGCTCGGCGTTGTATGAGTTGGGGCGCTGAGTTGAGGCGCTGACCCGCTTTTGGTCAAATCGAAAAGTTACCGCTCCCATGCGAACGCTGGCCGCCACGCTCCTTGGGTCTTTGCTTCTGGCGGCGCTGTCTTTTGGCGCTGCCGCCTGCGACTGCTTCTCGCCTGAGCAGCGCCTCAAAGCCGCTGAAGACGCGTTCGCAAAAGCCCGTCTCGCCGTGTTCGGCAGAGTGGTTGAAGTGAGCACCAGCGGCATCGCCAAAGTGCTGGTGCTCGAATCGTTCAAAGGGTCGGTCCAGGGCGCGGTGATCGAAGCCCGGCAAGACTTTGGCTTGTGCACAGGCGCCAGCAAGGGGCAAAGCTTCACGACTGGCGAAGAGACCTTCATCCTCTCGTTCGGCGCCGCTGCCACGGCCTGCGACAAACTGGCGAAAGACAACTTTCTGCTTGAAGGCTTCCGGTTCATCGTCAAGGGGAAATGACGGGGTGCGGCCAGTAAGGGTGGTAGGGCTCTGGCTATTTGCTGCATTGCAATATTGAAGGCAGCTGGCTGGCTGGCAGCGGCCTTTGTGCACCAACGGCTCACCTTGGTCAGTGCGTCAAAAGGCTCGAACTGAGGATTCGCCCGCTCAATGAACGCCCACCAAAAACGCAGATGGCGGCAAGATCGGGATGCCGCGCCAGGGGTGTAGGACCGTCAAATCGGCATCACTTGAAAGAATCATTTCCGCGTTGGCGGTTTCGGCCAGTTCCAGAAACTGGTTGTCTTTGGCGTCTCGGCAGTCGGTGACCGAAATCGTCACTTCAAAGCGCGTGGCGCGCTGCGCAAAACCCGCGACAAACAGCGTTCGGCTGGTGAGTGGCCGATAGGCTTCAAACTTGTCGGCCAGCAGCACGCGTTGCAGCTCTGCCAAGTTCGAATGAGAGGCGCACACGTCAAACAGCAACCAAGCTTTTTCAAGCGCCAGCGCGGGGATGGACTGAGGCCGGATGGCAGCGCTCACCAGCACGCCGGTGTCGATGACGATGCGCCGCTCAAAGGCCACGGTGGCGCCTTTTCACCGTGTCTACAGCTCGCGCCGAGCCTGTCAACGCAGGGCCTTGACCATGCCCACCACGTCCTCATCCGTCAATATAGCGGCGACTTGCACCATCGCCGCAGGCAACACTTCCGCGCGGTATTGTGCATACCAGCGGGCGGCCTCCTGCCTGCGCTGCGTCACGTCTGCCAAGGCCTGCATGTCATGCCCAGACACCACATAAGCGACCGTGCGCCCGCGCCGCGTGACGGCGATGGGCTCGCGCTGCGAACGATCCACCAGCTCACCAAAGCGGCTTTGGGCTTCAACCGATGTCACTGAAATCATGCTAAACCTCTGAAATGGCTATTTCACGTGTTTCATTTTACGCTTCAGATGCTTTCCCGGCAAGTCAGTTTTTTGCCACGCCGGTGCGAGGCCAGGGTCAGGCCTTTCTCAAGAAATGGCGGCAATTCTTGCCTTTTTCCCCCACCAACCCAAACCCTTCCGAAGCCGGACATGCGAGACTCATGCGTTGATCAACGGCGCACCAGGGATTCCAAACCATGCTGACCATCCACCACCTGGGAAAATCACAGTCTGAACGCATCATTTGGCTCTGCGAAGAACTCGGGCTGGCTTACGCGTTGAAACACTACGTGCGCGACGCAGTGACGATGCTGTCGCCGCCCGAACTCAAGGCGCTGCACCCACTGGGCGCCGCGCCAGTGATCACGGACGGTGCGCTGGTGTTGGCAGAGTCCGGCGCCATCGTTGACTACATCATTGCAAAATATGGCGGCGGTCGGCTGGCGCTGGGCCCCACGCACCCCGATTTTGCGCAGTACCTTTACTGGTTTCACTTTGCCAATGGAAATCTCCAGCCGAACATGGGGCGCAACATGATGCTGCGCCGGCTGAATCTGGCGCCGGATGACGCCACCCTGCTGGCCATGAAAGGCCGGCTGGACCGGGTTTTTGATCTGGTTGAAGCGCGCCTGGGCAGCGCGGCCTACCTGGCCGGCGACGAGTTCACCGCAGCCGACATCATGGCGGTGTTTTCGCTCACCACCATGCGTTACTTCATGCCACGCGACCTGGCTCCGTACCCCCACGTCCTGGCCTACCTCGGCCGCATCGGCGAACGCGCGGCTTATCAGCGGGCGATGCACAAGGGCGACCCGGGCATGGCGACCTTGTTGACGTGATCATCCCCCCAACCGATTTCCAAAGCGAGAGAAGATGAAAAAGACGGTCCTGATCACCGGCTCCGCCATCGGCATCGGCCGAGCCTGCGCGCAAGCCTTTGGCTTGGGTGGATACCACGTGGTCGTCACCGACGTGCTGGAGAAAGAGGGTCGGGCGCTGGCTGCGGAACTGCCCAGCGCCGAGTTCCAGAAGCTGGATGTCCGCTCAACGCCCGAGGCAGATGCGGTGGTGGCTGCGGTGGAGCAGCGGCATGGCGGCATTGACTGCATAGTGGCCAATGCGGGCATTGCGCACAAAGTGCCGCTGGCCCAACTGACCGATGAAAAATGGGACCAAACCTTTGACATCGACCTCAAAGGCATGTTGCGTGTCATCCGGCCCGCCCTGCCCCTGATGAAAACGCGAAAAACGGGCGCCATCATTTGCGTCACCTCACTCATGGGCACTCACTACGGCTGGGACGAGCATGTGCACTATTCGGCGGCCAAAGCGGGCGTGGTGGGCCTGGTGCGCGGCTTGGCGGTCGAATTGGCGCGGGACGGCATCCGCGTCAATGGCGTCGCGCCCGGTTATGTGCGCACAGCGCAGCTGTTGTCGGCCGAACATTCCATGGGGCCCGATGCCGACAAAGCCGGTGATTACATCCCCATGGGTCGAATTGGCGAGCCAGGCGATATCGCCGATGTCATCCACTTTCTCGCGTCGAACGCCGCGCGCTACATGACCGGGCAAGTGGTGGCGGTGGATGGCGGCCTGCTGGTGGGGCGGACTTGAGTCAGAGTGCTCAGCGCTTGGTTTGAATACAGGAGCCCGATGGTGGTGTAAGAATTGGCATGCCTGTTCGACTACCGGGCTGACGATTGTGGAATGCACCAAAAGGCAATCGCTGTGCTGCCAAATCGTTGAATTTCCCCACTAAACCCAGGAGCCCCTCACATGAATATTTTGACGCTTTCTGCAGCAGCTACCGCCGCCTCATTGTTGACATTCAACGCCTTCGCGCAAAGCAGTGCAGCCGCTCCGGCACCGGTTGACCCTTCTGCCTTTGTCAACCAGTTCGAGTCCACGTTTGGAAAGTTCGAAGGTTATCGCCGCTCCGGCGCAAAGGGCATTTGTGCCATGGGAGAGTTTGTAGGCACTTCGGATGCCCGTGCCCTGTCAAGCGCCTCCGCATTCAGCGGAAGGCCCGTGCCGGTGGTGGTGCGTTTCTCGGTGGGCGGCGCCAACCCGAAGGCCCCGGACAACGCCAAATCCCAACGCAACCTGGCGCTGCAATTCAACCTTCCAGACGGCGAGGTGTGGCAGATGGGCAATATTTCTGCACCCGTTTTTGGTGCATCGTCTCCGCAGCAATTCATCGCCCTATTGGCCTCGCGCCAGGCGGACCCGGCCACCAAACAGGCCGACCCCGCCAAGGTCAAGGCATTCAACGATGCCAACCCCGAAGTCCTGCTGCAAGGCAAACACTTCGCGTCACAGCCGGTGCCCGCCAGTTTTGGTGCTGTCAATTACTGGGGCGTGCATGCTTATGGTTTTGTCAATGCCAGCGGGGCAAAACAGTTTGGCAAGTGGATTTTCGAGCCCGTGGGCGGCCTCCAGGGGCTCACCGATGACGAGGCGAAAGCCAAAGGCGCCAGCTTCCTGTTTGACGACTTGCGCCAGCGTGTGAAAGACGGCAAAGTGGCCTTCAATTTCAATCTGGAACTGGCGCAAGCAGGTGACAAAATTGACAGCGCAACCGTGCCATTGCCAGAGGGCCGAAAGAAAGTCACCTTGGGTACTTTGAAGGTCACCTCGGTTTCAGAGGATGGTGGTGGCCCCTGCCTGACAACCACCTACAACCCGATGGTCATGCCAAAAGGTATCGAGGCTTCGGCGGACCCGATGTTGCCTGCACGCGCCGCACCTTATGCTATTTCGCTGGGCAGACGCCTGACAGAAGGCGCGAAGCAGCAGTGAAGCCATTCGTCCCTTCCCTTTGATCTGTAAGGCACGCAACATGATGACATCCCGAAGAATTTTCGTTGTTCAATCGCTCACCGGCGCAGGAGTGTTCGCTGCGCTGGCCACCACCGCCAACGCACAAACGTCGGGCGCAGTGGTCGACACCGACCCCCAGGCCATCGCGCTGGGGTACAAAACCGACGGCACGAAAACGGACACCAAAAAGTATCCCAATTACGCCGCCGGCCAGAGTTGTGCAGCCTGCGTGTTGTTCCAGGTTAAAGCCCCAGGTGACACTGGCAGCTGCGGCGTATTCGGCAATAAGTTGGTTTCCAACAAAGGCTGGTGCAGCGCCTGGGCAAAGAAGGCTTAGCGACCCCGCCTTCCGTGCCGGGGTGCTTGGCGGGCCGCCAGCAGCCCGCGTTCAGAGACCTTGCGCTGAAAGCGGGTGACTGACTGGATTGGGTAGTTCAAAGAAAAACATGGGCTTTAGTTCCGTCATTAATGTATAGTTTGCTACATTAGATATAGCAATTGAATGGCTTGAACGTCCATGCCCGCGAAACCGCCAGAGGGTCACTTGCCCAAGTCAGAACCCACCCGCCCCGATCTACGCCACGCCGGCCAAAACACCCCTGCGGCAATCGTCGCCGAAGAAGGCGCACAGCTGGATTTCCAAAGCAGCATGAGTTACGCGGACTACCTGCATCTGGACGAAATCCTCAGCGCGCAGCACCCGCTCTCGCCGGCGCACGACGAGATGTTGTTCATCGTGCAGCACCAGACCAGCGAACTGTGGATGAAGCTGATGCTGCACGAGCTGCGCGCCAGCATCCAGGCGGTGGCGGCTGACGATATGCCGCGCGCCTTCAAGATGCTGGCGCGGGTCAGCCGCATCATGGAGCAACTGGTGGGCGCCTGGAGCGTGCTGGCCACCATGACGCCGCCCGAATACACGGCGATCCGGCCCTACTTGGCCAACTCCAGCGGCTTCCAGAGCGCGCAATACCGCTGCATCGAGTTTGCGCTGGGCAACAAAAATGCCGCCATGCTGAAACCGCACGCGCACCGGCCCGACCTGCTGGCCATGGTGGACGCCGCGTACCGCTCGCCTTCGCTGTATGACGAGGCGCTGAAGGCGCTGGCGCGGCGTGGCATTGCGGTGCCGCCCTCGCACCTCGAGCGCGATTGGTCACAGCCGTATGAGGCAAGCGAAGGCGTGCAACAGGCCTGGACGCAGGTCTACCGCGACCCCAAGGCGCACTGGGACCTGTACCAGCTGGGCGAAAAACTCACCGACCTCGAAGACGCCTTTCGCCAATGGCGCTTCCGCCATGTCACCACCGTGGAGCGCGTGATCGGTTTCAAACGCGGCACTGGCGGCACTGGCGGCGTGAGTTACCTGCGCAAGATGCTGGATGTGGTGTTGTTTCCGGAGATTTGGAGTTTGCGTACAGAGTTGTAAAGGCCCGGTCAAAGGATGGAACACGCCAATTTGCACTGAACGGGCTATACTTGACCATCTACATAGTCATCTTGCCACCTTCTTCACCTTTTAAACCATGCAAGTCAGCGTCGCGCAAATCAAAGCCAAATTCAC
>JANMMR010000475.1:0-3300 GCA_031373455.1 Rhodoferax sp. | reverse complement strand
GTGGTGATGCGCGCCGTGGCCGAAAGCGCCGCAAAAAACCTGGGCACCACCATCATCATTGACAACAAGCCCGGCGCGGGCGGCATGCTGGCGCCCAATGAGCTGGTCAACGCCAAGCCCGACGGCTACACGCTGGCGCAGCTGCCGCAGGGCGTGTTCCGCATTCCGCACATGCAGAAGGTGCAGTTCGACACCCTCAAAGACTTCACCTGGATCATCTGCTACACCGGCTACACCTTTGGCTTGGTGGTGCCGGCCAATTCGCCGTTCAAAACCATCAAGGACTATGTCGACTTTGCCAAGGCCAACCCGGAGAAAGTCACCTTCGGCCACACCGGCATTGGCACCAGCCCGCATCTGGCGGTGGAAGAATTTGCCATGAAGGCCGGCATCAAACTCACCAACGTGCCCTTCAAGGGCAACGCCGAAAACATGCAGGCAATTTTGGGCGGCC
Organism: Rhodoferax sp.; assembly: GCA_031373455.1. Taxonomy (GTDB): domain Bacteria; phylum Pseudomonadota; class Gammaproteobacteria; order Burkholderiales; family Burkholderiaceae_C; genus JANYCG01. The sequence continues at coordinate 2,846 of JANMMR010000475.1, read as the reverse complement.
ACATCATGTCGGCCAGCGACGCCACGGGCTGGGGCCCGCATGTGGACGCCGGCAAATTGCGCCTTTTGGCCACCTACGGCAGCAAACGCACCAAACGCTGGCCCACCGTGCCCACGCTCAACGAGCTGGGGTACGCCACGGTGTCCGATTCACCGTTTGGTGTGGGCGGCCCCAAGGGCATGGACCCGGCCGTCGTGAAAACCATCCACGATGCATTCAAAAAATCGCTGGACGACCCGGCGGTGCTGGCGGTGTTCGAGAAATACGACCAGTCGGTGATCTACATGAACACCGAGGAGTACACCAAATTCGCCCGCGAGAGTTTCGCCTCCGAGCGCGCAGTGATTGAAAAACTTGGCATGCTGAACAAGGGCTGACCGGGAACACAGGCTGGCTGGAATACCCCGGGGTCGCCTAATAATACCCAAATTGGGTACGATAAGGGTGTTTTGAACCTCAAAATCGAGTTTTTTGAATAAAAATGGCCATCAAGTCACGTGTTTATTCGATTATTTGCTATTTATACTATAGCATCAGTCAAGCAGCGCTGGCGAAGCGGGAAGGCCCGATTGAGCGGCTGCATCGCCTCTTGAGGTTATAAAGCCGGGCAAGCGCTCAGGCCTTGGCTTTCTTTGCCGCTTTCGACGGTGCAGAGCCGTTCAGCGCGACTGCTTGGGCGATGAGCGCCTTGAAGGCAGACGCGTCAACTTCGTCGCCTTCGTGAATGTCGATCGCGCGGCGCAGGTTGCCGTCCAGGCTCGCGTTGAAGAGACGGGCCTGGTCTTTCAAAAACGCGCCCTTGGCGAAGGTCAGCTTCAATTTGTTTTTGTAGGTTTCGCCGGTGCACAAAATGCCGCCATGCGACCAGACTGGCGTGCCGGGTTTGGTGGGCGTGACCCACTTCCACTCTTCGACGACCTGCGGGTCAGCCTGATGAATGAGCTTGCGCATTCGGGCCAGGGCTTGCCCGCGCCAGTCGCCGAGTTCGTCGATTTTTTTCGAGATGAGCTCGGTTGCCTGCTGGACATCGCCGGCGTCTGATTTTTTCATCGTCTTGCCCTCTCGGTGCTTGAAACAAGTTTCAGATTGGGCCTGCGCCGTCAAGCTGCTGTATCGGCGAGGCTCAGAGACATGAAAACACTGTTGTCATTCTCCCGGTAATTGCCGAATGGCCCGCAGTAAGAGAAGCCAAAACTCTGGTAGAGCGTCTGCGCCTTCAGGAAGGCCGGATGGGAGCCGGTCTCCAGGCTGAGTGTTTTGTAGCCGCGTTGGCGGGCGGTTTCAACAATGTGGGCCAACACCGCGCGCGCCGCGCCTTTGCCCCGCAACGCTGCTGGCGTGCGCATGGATTTGATCTCGCCGTGTGTGGCAGAAAGCGCCTTGAGCGCGCCACAGCCGAGCAAGGTATCGGCTTCCCAAACCGTCCAGAAGGTGATGTCGGGCGCGCGCAACTTGGCCAGATCCAGGGCGAAGACCTGCTCGGGCGGCGAGAGCGCATGCATGTTCGCCAAATGCTCGTTCAGCAGGGCGTGCACCTGGGGGCGGGTAAGGTCGTCAATCTCGATTCGCATGGTGAGGGCTCTTGGAGCACCGGGACGGCAACACCTCAGTGCCAGAATTGAAATTAAAGGTGGCTTGAAAACTCCGGAGGGTTTTGCCACTGGTCGTGCAGTCCATCGATACAAGTGACTTGCAGGTGGGAGAGCTCCGCTTCGGATAAGCCCGCAAGGCAACCGAGGTTGATGCCGTACATCTTCCCAATCGGTGTTTCAGTGCCTATGCCGAATGGCCGAACGCCGCAGTGTTTGCAAAAGTAGTGCTGGTTTTTCTTCGTGTTGAAGAGGTATTGCGTCAGATCGGCCTCACCGGTCAGCAGACGAAAACCACCATCCCTGGCCACGGCCGCCCAAAAGCGGTTTCGCCTGCAGATGGAGCAGTTGCACCGGTAGGTGGTTTGCCCAAGATCAAGATCGGCTTCAAAGGTGACTGCGCCGCAATGGCAGCTGCCTTGGTAGGTTTTCTGCATGTGATTGCTCCGAAGTGAGGTTGACAAATATTACAGGCCGTCGCGCCGCGCAAGGTTCACGTTCCATACAGGGTAATCAGGAAAATCACGAATCGGTACCCCAGTACGATGGCGCCCACGGCCAGCAGAAACGCTTTCGCCGCGCAGTTTGCCCGTGGCATCGTAGACGGGGCCAATTGCCAGGTAGATGTACACCGCGCATGCCGAGAAGTTTGCAACGCTCAACAGGTTGTCAACCATGGGTTTTTCCAGCCCTCCAAAACCGAGAAGGCGGCTGAGTTTTGCCATCAACAAGGCAACGCAGAAAAGCAGCAGAAAGAACGTGTAGAGGTGAAGCAAAAACGCCATGTGCGTCATGAACGGGCGGCGCTCGCGGATGAACACCAAGGGAAACGGCGCCACATAGGGCTTGCGTATCCCCTTGGTCCAGGCCAGCGTGAGTTCGCCCGGCCGAGACAGCAGTTTCACGCTTGAGCGCAACGTGCGCGCGTCAATGCTGGTGATGGCGTGCAATGCCTTGTCAACGATGCCGCGCAGGCTCAGGTCGCGCATGTCCACTCGGGTTTGTCGGTCATGCTGGTGATCTCCTTCGCGGTCTCCTTCTGTTAGCGAGACGCCTCTGGCGATTGAGTTGGGCGTCATGGTCATACAGGCACGTTGTTGCCACAAAGCCAAAGCAGCTGGACGGGTTCAAATGCGCAAGAACTCAGGTTCATCAACTTGACGAACCTTGCATGAATGCTACCGCTGTTGTGCATCGCGGCGGCAAACGAAGTGGACTTTGTTCCCGTCCAGGTCGCGAACATACGCACCGTAATAG
>JANMMR010000470.1:0-4218 GCA_031373455.1 Rhodoferax sp. | reverse complement strand
GGATTCTGGCCGCGTGGTCGGCCCGGCTGGCAATGGGGGTGCGCAGGCCCAGGCTCGGTGTTGCTGAAGTAAAGCGCGAAGAATACGGGCGATGCCCGGCGTCGGCATGGCGCGCCTGGCTGCCATAGGTGTTGCCCCGCTTTTGTGAATCGAAGCCCGCCGGTTTGGGTATCCACAAATCCTGCAATTCGTGGGCGCCCAACTGCACGAGGTTGCCGATTTCGGTGAGCAGCTGGCGCTTCAAGGCGCCGTCGGGCAGGCTCATCCACAAGGGTTTGGCGTTGCTGGCCAGAAGGGAGCGGCATTCGAAGGAGTTCTGATCACAGCCGTCGCGCGCCGAATCGATCAAAAAGCGGCTCAAGGGCACGGCCTCGCTCACATAACGCTTGAAGGCGTCGGCGCCGTTTTCGCGGATGAAGCTGTCGGGGTCGTGTTCGGCCGGCAAAAACAGGAATTTGACATTGCGCACATCGGTGGCGAAGGGCAGGGCGGCATCCAGCGCCTTGCGGGCGGCGCGGCGGCCGGCGGCGTCGCCGTCGAAACTGAACACCACGGCATCGGTGAAGCGAAAGAGTTTCTGCACGTGTTCGCTGGTGCAGGCGGTGCCCAGCGTGGCCACGGCATTGGGGAAGCCCAGTTGCGCCAGTGCCACCACGTCCATGTAGCCCTCGGTCACCAGCACGTAGCCGTGTTCGCGCAGAGCCGTGCGGGCTTCAAACAGGCCATACAACTCGCGGCCCTTGCTGAAGACCGGCGTCTCGGGGGAGTTGAGGTACTTGGGCTTTTCGTCGCCCAATACGCGGCCGCCAAAACCGATGCATTCGCCCTTGACGTTGCGGATCGGGAACATCACGCGGTCGCGAAAACGGTCGTAGCGTTTTTCGTCGCCGGGGTCTTCGTCGTTCAGGATGACCAGGCCGCTCTCCACCAGCAGCGGGTCGTCGTATTTGGGAAACACGCCGGCCAAGGTGCGCCAGCCTTCGGGTGCGTAGCCCAGGCCGAACTGTTTGGCGACCTCGCCGCTGACGCCCCGGCCCTTGAAATACGCCACGGCGCGCAGCGAGTCTTTGAGGTGCTCGCAGTAGGCTTCGCCGGCTTTCTCGAGCACGTCGTTCAGCGTGGCCTGCTTCTGGCGCTGCTCGGCGGCGAGTTCGCGGTCTTGCGGCGAGCGCTCGTCTTCGGGCACCTGCAGGCCGTATTGCTGGGCCAGGTCTTTAACTGCCTCGATGAAGCCCATGCCGTTGTGGTCCATCAGGAATCCGATGGCATTGCCATTTTTGCTGCAGCCAAAGCAGTGGTAGAACTGCTTGCTCGGGCTCACGCTGAACGAGGGCGACTTCTCCCCGTGAAACGGGCACAGGCCCATGAAATTGGCGCCGCCCTTTTTGAGCTGCACATGGCGGCCCACGATGTCCACGACATCGACGCGCGAGAGCAATTCCTGGATGAACGATTGGGGGATGGCCACGGCGAATTGTAGGAACTAGTCGCCCATCACAATGCCTTCACGGCGCGGATCGGCGCCGCCCAGCCAAAGCCGAGCACCGTGCGCCTGGCCGCTGGTGATGGCCTGCAGGCCGCTGCTCATAGGCGCCTCACGCACCTCGTGCCCACGCGCCTTGAGCGCCTCAAGCGTGGCGCGGGGGAAGCGCTTTTCTTCCAGCACGGTAGGGCCGTTGAGCGATGCAAAATTGGGCAGATCGATGGCCTGCTGGGGCAACAAGCCCCAGTTCAAGACGCCGTAAAGGGTCTTGGCGGTGTAGTGGATGATGAGTGCGCCGCCGGGGCTGCCGCCGCTCATCACCAGCGCGCCGCTGGTTTTGTCGAACACCAGCGTAGGCGACATGCTCGAGCGCGGGCGCTTGCCCGGCTGCACCCGGTTGGCCACGGGCAATCCGGCGGCGTCGAGTGGCGAAAAACTGAAGTCGCTCAATTCGTTGTTGAGCAAAAAGCCGCCAGCCAGCGCCGGGTTCACCTTCACCATCTGGCGCGAACCAAAGCCGTCTTCAATGGTGGTGGTCATGGCCAGGGCATTGCCAAAAGCGTCAACGATGGAGATGTGGGAGGTGCCGTATTCCACCTGCTCGGCCATCGGCGCTAAGCTGGATTTGGCGCCCCCCGGCGCGCCGGCTTTGGCGGTTTTCATGCTCATGGCGCCCGGGGCCTGGCCAATCAGCCGGGCGCGGTCGGCCAGGTAATTTGGCTCCAGAAGGCTCAGCCAGCTTCCTGCGGGCGGCTGGACGAAATCCGGGTCTGCCACGTACTGGGCGCGGTCGGCAAAGGCCAGGCGCGAGGCCTCCGTGTACAGGTGAAGCCACTGCGCAGACGGCAAGCCGTCTTCAAGAGGCAGCGATGCGGCTTGTGTCTGGTTGAGCAGGCCCAGAATCTGACCGATGGCAATCGCGCCGGAACTCGGCGGTGGAAAGCCGCAAACCTGAAAATCATGCGCTCGGGCGCGGTAGTCGTGGCACAGCGGGGCGCGTTGCACGGCGGTGTAGCCAGAGAGGTCCGCCAGGCTCAACAAGCCCGGATTGCCCACGTGGTTTTGTACTTTCTCGACGATGGCCTGTGCGATCTCACCCTGGTGCAAGGCCTTGGCGCCGCCGCTGGCTATCTTTTTCAGCACCTCGGCCAGGGCCGGGTTTTTCAACAGGTAACCCGCCTCGTGCGCCGCGCCATCTGGTTTGTAAAAATAGGCCCGGGCGACCGGGTCCTTTTTCAAATGTTGCTCGGCCGACAGCAGCGTGTGCAATCGCGGGCTCACGGTGAAGCCCTGGCTGGCCAACGAAATCGCCGGTTCAAACAAGGTGGCCCAGGGCAATTTCCCATGAAGTTTGTGCGCCATTTCCAGCATGGCCACGGTGCCGGGCGTGCCCACAGCGCGGCCGCCCACCACCGCGTCGTGAAACGCCAGCGGCTTGCCGTCTTTGCCGAGCAGCAAGCGCTCGTTGGCGGCGGCGGGCGCGGTTTCACGGCCGTCGAAGGCCTGCACGGTCTGGCCGTTGAAATGCAGCATGAAAGCGCCACCGCCAATGCCGCTGCTTTGGGGTTCGACCAGGGTCAGCACCATCTGGACGGCGATGGCGGCGTCTACCGCGCTGCCGCCGGCCTTGAGCACCTGGTAACCGGCGTCGGTGGCCAGCGGGTTGGCCGCTGCCACGGCGAAACGGGTGGTGGCCCAACCCGGCTTGGCGGTGTAGCCGGAAGTGCCCTCAGGCTGCTGCGGCAACGGGTAGGGGAGGCCGGCGGGCGCAGCGCATGCTGCCAACAGAGCCAGCAGTGTGGCTGCGGCGGCAACACTGACCGCTACACGTGCTTCTCTTGCAGTTTGCATGGAAATCAGGTTGCTATATTAAACATAGCAAATAAATCAATTAATTCGTGACTTGACAGGCCAAAAGGCTCTAAAAATCTGAAAACCCGGCCGAAATCATCCAACAATTAACATGGGTGTTAATTATTGGACCGCTTTCACTTTCGCCTTCGGTTGGGCCTTCAGGTTCGCGTCCAGCTTGCCTTTGTTATGGCTGGCCCTTACTTCGGCGCCAGGCGGATCGCGCCATCCAGCCGGATCACTTCGCCGTTGAGCATGTCGTTCTCAACGATGTGAACGGCCAGGCGGGCGTAATCCAGCGGTGTGCCCAGGCGCGAAGGGAAGGGCACGGCGGCAGCAAGTGAATCCTGAACTTCCTTGGGCATGCTGGCCATCATGGGCGTGCCAAAAATGCCGGGGGCAATGGTCATGTTGCGGATGCCGTTGCGCGCCAGATCGCGGGCGATGGGCAGGGTCATGCCGACCACGCCGCCCTTGGAGGCGCTGTAAGCGGCCTGGCCGATCTGGCCGTCATACGCCGCCACGGAGGCGGTGGAGATCAACACGCCGCGCTCGCCGGTAGCCTCGGGCTCGTTTTTGCACATCGCATCGGCGGCCAGGCGGATCATGTTGAAACTGCCGATCAGGTTGATGGTGACCGTGCGTTTGAAGGCGTCAAAGTTGTGCGCGCCATTTTTGCCCACGGTTTTTTCCGCGCTGGCGATGCCCGCGCAATTGACCAGGCCCATGAGTTTGCCCAGGGTGACGGCTTTGGCGACAACCGCCTGGCCATCGGCCTCGCTGGTCACATCACACTTGACAAAGGCACCGCCGATCTCCTTGGCAACTGCTTCGCCTTTTTCGGCCTGCATGTCGGCGATCACGATCTTCGCGCCTTTGCTGGC
>JANMMR010000450.1:0-9740 GCA_031373455.1 Rhodoferax sp. | reverse complement strand
CATTGCGGTGCAGTTTGTGCTCAATTACGAAGAAGGCGCCGAGAATTCGGTGTTGCATGGCGACGCGGGCTCGGAACAATTCTTGAGCGAAATGTTCAACCCGGCGAGTTTTGCCGCGCGCCACCTGAGCATGGAGAGCATTTACGAATACGGCTCGCGGGCGGGCGTATGGCGCATCCTGCGCGAGTTTGAAAACCGCAAATTGCCGCTCACGGTGTTTGGCGTCAGCATGGCGCTGCAGCGGCACCCGGAGCTCACCGCCGCATTCCAATCGCTCGGCCACGAAATCGCCTGCCACGGCTGGCGCTGGATCAATTACCAAAATCTCGATGAAGCCACCGAGCGCGAACACATGCGCATCGGCATGGAGATCATCGGCCAGCTCACGGGCGAGCGTCGTGACAGCCAAAATGCCGTACACGGCATGGGCTGGTACACCGGGCGCGACAGCCCCAACACGCACCGCCTGGTGGCCGACTACGGCGGCTTTGCGTACGACAGCGACCACTACGGCGACGACCTGCCCTTCTGGATGCCCGTGCAAAAAACCAGTGGCGAAGTGGTGCAACAACTCATCGTGCCTTACGCGATGGACAGCAACGACATGCGTTTTTCCAGCGCGCAGGGGTTCGCCCAGGGTGACGACTTCTTCACCTACCTGCGCGACAGTTTTGACGTCTTGTACGCAGAGGGTGACCCGAGCGGCCTGAACCGCCCCAAGATGCTCAACATCGGCATGCATTGCAGGCTGCTGGGGCGGCCCGGTCGCATGAAGTCGCTGCAGAAGTTTCTCGATTACGTTCAAAGCCACAGCCAGGTGTGGATTTGCCGGCGCATCGACATTGCGAAACACTGGCGCGCGGTTCACCCGCACCAGGCCGCAAAGCTGGGATAAACCATGGCCCTGACGCTCGACCAACTCAACGCGGCCACACCGGACGAAGCCGCCACTTTGCTCGATGGCCTCTACGAGCATTCGCCGTGGATCGCCCGCCAGGCGCTGGCCAAGCGGCCTTTTGCGTCGCTCGCGGCACTGAAATATGCGATGGTGCAGGTGCTGGAGTCGGCCGGGCGCGATGCACAACTCGCCTTGATCCGCGCACACCCCGAGCTGGCTGGCAAGGCGATGGTGAGCCACACACTCACGGCCGAATCCACCAACGAGCAGTCTAAAGCGGGCCTCACGCATTGCACGCCCGAAGAGTTCGCAACCGTGCAGCGGCTCAACGCCGACTACAACGCCAAATTCGGCTTCCCGTTCATCCTCGCAGTGCGCGGCCCGCGTGGCCTGGGTTTGAGCCGCCAACAGATCATCAGCACCTTTGAGCGGCGCCTGCAGGGCCACCCGGAATTTGAGTTGCAGGAATGCCTGCGCAACATCCACCGCGTCGTTGAAATCCGCCTGAATGACAAATTCGCCGTGACGCCGGTTATGGGCAACGATGTGTGGGATTGGCACGAGCAACTCGCCGCACACACCGACCCGGGTTATGCCGAAAAAGGCCAGCTCACGGTGACTTACCTCACCGACGCGCACCGCGCATGCGCGGCGCACATCAAGGCGCAGATGCTCGACTGCGGTTTCGATGACGTGAGCCTTGACGCCGTGGGCAATGTAGTCGGCAAATACCGCGCGGCCAGCTCCGGCCAAGCCCGCACGCTGCTCACCGGCAGCCATTACGACACCGTGCGCAACGGCGGCAAATACGATGGCCGCCTCGGCATTTATGTGCCCATGGCCTGCGTTCGTGCACTCAAGCGCGAAGGCACACGACTGCCGTTTCACATTGAAGTGGTCGGTTTTGCGGAAGAGGAGGGCCAGCGTTACAAGGCCACATTCCTGGCATCGAGCGCGCTGATTGGCGACTTCAAGCCGGATTGGCTGGCACAGAAAGACGCCGAGGGCATCAGCATGCGCGAGGCCATGCAACACGCGGGCCTCGATGTGGACGCCATCGCCGCCATCCAGCGTGATCCGGCAGACTACCTGGGTTTCGTGGAAGTGCACATCGAGCAGGGCCTGGTGCTCAACGAGCGTAACCTGCCGCTGGGGGTGGTCACGTCGATCAACGGCAGCGTGCGGTACCAATGCGCTGTGACAGGCGTTGCCTGCCACGCCGGCACGACGCCGATGGACCGGCGCCGCGATGCGGCCGTCGCCGTGGCCGAGCTGGCCCTGTATGTGGAGCAGCGCGCCGCGGAAGACGGTGACTCGGTTGGCACCATCGGCATGTTGCAGGTGCCCAACGGCTCCATGAACGTGGTGCCCGGGCGCTGCGAATTTTCATTGGACCTGCGCGCGCCCCTGAACAGCCAGCGCGACGCGCTCGCCGGCGACGTGCTGGCCGAGTTCCGCGCCATCTGCGAGCGCCGTGGTGTGCAGTTCAGTGTGGAGGAAACCATGCGCGCGGCAGCGGCGCCCAGCGCAGCCGAGTGGCAGGCGCGTTGGGAGAAAGCCGTGCAGGCGCTGGGCGTGCCGCTGTTCACCTTGCCCAGCGGCGCGGGCCACGACGCCATGAAGCTGCACGAAATCATGCCGCAGGCGATGCTCTTTGTGCGCGGTGAAAACGCCGGCATCAGCCACAACCCGCTGGAGTCCAGCACAGCCGACGACATGCAACTGGCGGTAGACGCCATGTTGCAGCTTTTGAATGGGCTGGCCCGGGATCTGGCAAACCCGGCTGCTGCTGGGCGCCTTTGATGCCCATGACGCCCTTCGCTGCCATCGACGCTTGGGTCGACGCCCACTTTGACGAAGAAGTGCGCTTTTTGCAGGCGCTCATCCGCGTGCCCACCGACACACCGCCGGGCAACAACACGCCGCACGCCCTGCGCACCGCCGAGCTGCTGCACGGCTTTGGCCTCTACGCCGAACAACACGCCGTGCCCGAAACTGAGGTGCAAGCGGCGGGGCTTCAATCGATCACCAACCTGGTGGTGCGTCGCAAATACGGCCCAGGCGGCACGCTGGCGGGTGGCCCCACCGTGTTGCTCAACGCCCACGGCGACGTGGTGCCGCCGGGCGAAGGCTGGACACACGACCCCTACGGCGGCGAAGTTGAGGACGGCAAGATCTACGGGCGCGCCGCTGCCGTGAGCAAATCCGACTTTGCCAGTTTCACCTTCGCATTGCGGGCGCTCGAAGCGGTGGCTTTGCCGACACGCGGCAGCGTGGAACTGCTGTTCACCTATGACGAAGAATTTGGCGGCGAGCTCGGGCCGGGGTGGCTGCTGGCGCGCGGCATTGTCAAGCCCGATCTGATGATCGCCGCCGGCTTCAGTCACCAGGTCGTGACGGCACACAACGGCTGCCTGCAACTCGAAGTGACGGTCAACGGCAAGATGGCCCACGCCGCCATTCCCCACACCGGTGTTGACGCGTTGCAGGCGGCCAACGCCATCGTGGGCGAGTTGTACCGGCAAAACACCCTGTACCAGGCCATCACGTCGGCGGTGCCGGGCATCACCCACCCCTACCTGAACGTGGGCACCATTTCAGGGGGCACCAACACCAATGTGGTGCCCGGGCGTGTCACCTTCAAACTTGACCGCCGCATGATTCCCGAAGAAGACCCGGCGCAGGTAGAGGCCGAGCTGCGCCAGTTGATGGCCGCCACAGCCAGTGGCATTGCCGGCATCACCCTGGACATCCGGCGAATCCTGCTGGCACGCGCCATGCGGCCGCTGCCGGGCAATCAGGCGTTGGTGCAAGCCCTGCAGAAACACGGCGGCGAGGTTTTTGGCGAGGTGATTCCCGCCACCGGCTCGCCGCTTTACACTGACGTGCGCCTGTTTTGCGAACGCGGCATTCCCGGCGTCATTTATGGTGCCGGGCCGCGTACCGTGCTGGAATCGCACGCCAAACGCGCCGACGAGCGCCTTGAGCTGGACGACCTGCGCGGCGCAACCAAAGTGGTGGCCCGGACCTTGCATGAGTTGCTGGCCTGAACCGGCACCCACCCGGCTTTTCTGATTTACCGCCTTGCTGTTTCCCTGTTTCATTTCACCCCGGTTCTTCAAACCATTTACCCGTTAACCCTGGAGATTTCATGACCAAACGCACTTTCCTCAAAACCACCGCTGCCCTGGCGCTCACAGCAGCCTTTGGGGCAGCCCAGGCGCAAAACACACCCATCAAGTTCCAGCTCGACTGGCGTTTTGAAGGGCCTGCAGCCCTGTTCCTGACGCCCGCCGCCAAAGGTTATTTCAAAGACGCCAAACTTGACGTAACGATCGACGCCGGCAACGGCTCGGGCGGAGCCGTCACGCGCGTGGCCTCGGGCACCTACGACAAGGGTTTTGCTGACCTGGCCGCCTTGATGGAATTCCACGCCAACAACCCGGACGCGCCCAACAAACCGGTGGCGGTGATGATGGTCTACAACGACACGCCCGCTTCGGTGATGGCCCTGAAAAAATCCGGCATTAAGACGCCTGCGGACCTGAACGGCAAAAAACTCGGCGCGCCGGTGTTTGACGCCGGCCGCCGCGCCTTCCCGATCTTCAGCAAAGCCAACGCCATCAGCGGCGTGACCTGGGTGGCCATGGACCCGCCCCTGCGCGAAACCATGCTGGTGCGCGGCGACGTGGACGCCATCACCGGTTTCACCTTCACCTCGCTCTTGAACCTGGAAGCGCGCGGCGCCAAGGCCGAAGACGTGGTGGTGTTGCCTTACCCGGATTTCGGCGTAAAACTGTATGGCAACGCCATCATCGCCACCCCGAAGATGATCAAGGAAAACCCGGCCGCCGTAAAAGCCTTTTTGCTCGCGTTCACCAAGGGCGTGAAAGACGTGATGGCCAACCCGGCCGCCGCCATCAACGACGTGAAGGCGCGTGACGGCATCGTCAACGCCGAGCTGGAAACGCGTCGCCTGAAACTCGCCATCGACACCGTGATCAACAGCCCCAACGCACGCGCCGAAGGGTTCGGCCAGGTCAACGGCCCGCGCCTCTCCTTGATGGCGTCGCAGGTGTCGGACGCTTTCAACACCAAGACCCGCATCAACCCTGACGCGGTGTGGAACGCTTCGTTTCTGCCGACCAAGGCCGAACTGAACATCCTGCCAAAAAAATGAGCTCGGACGTGAGCTCGGAGGGCAGCGCAGCACACGCAGTGGAGAGCGCGGGGGCAAAATTTCCCGCCGGGCCGCCCCAAGGGAAATTAGCCCCCTCGGGGGGCAGCGAACCACACGCAGTGGGGAGCGTGGGGGCTACGTTCGTGGATTTCAGCGACGTCTGGCTCGCCTACAACGACGAGTTGCTGGCGCAGAACCATTTCGCCGTCGAGGCGATTGACCTGAAGGTCAAACAAGGGGAGTTCATCGCCATCGTCGGGCCTTCGGGTTGTGGCAAGTCGACGTTCATGAAGCTCACCACGGGCCTGCGCATGCCGTCCAAGGGCAAGATCCTGATCGACAACGCTCCGGTAACGGGCCCCTTGAAGATTTCCGGCATGGCGTTTCAGGCGCCCTCCTTGTTGCCCTGGCGCAGCACGGTGGACAACGTCTTGCTGCCGCTGGAAATCGTCGAGCCCTACCGCAGCCAGATGAAGGCCAAACGGGGCGAATACGTCGAACGGGCCCGAAAGCTGCTGCAAAAGGTGGGTCTGGGCGGCTACGAAGACAAGTTCCCCTGGGAGCTCTCGGGCGGCATGCAGCAGCGCGCCAGCATCTGCCGTGCGCTGATCCATGAGCCCAAAATGTTGCTGCTCGATGAGCCTTTTGGCGCGCTCGACGCCTTCACCCGCGAAGAGTTGTGGTGCATCCTGCGCGACCTGTGGACCGAGCAGAAATTCAACGTGATCCTGGTCACCCACGACCTGCGCGAGAGTGTGTTTCTAGCCGACACGGTGTATGTGATGAGCAAGAGCCCCGGCCGTTTTGTGGTGAAAAAGGAGATTGATCTGCCGCGCCCGCGCGACCTGGAGATCACCTACACGCCCGCGTTCACCGACATCGTGCACGAGTTGCGCGGGCACATTGGCGCGATGCGCAAAACCACTGCCGTTGCCACTGCCTGAGGCCAAACCATGAACAACAAACAACTCGAAAAATGGTCGCCGTGGATCCTGCTGGTGGCGGTGCTGGCGCTGTGGCAGGGCATCTGCTCGGCGTTCAACATCAGCGAGTTCATCTTCCCCAGCCCGTGGCGCATCTGGACGCAGTTCTGGGAGTTCAAAACCATCATCGCAGGCCACGCCTGGCGCACCTTCTGGGTCACGATGGCCGGCTTTGGCATCGCCATTGTGGTGGGCGTTTTGCTGGGTTTCATCATTGGCAGTTCGCGCCTGGCCTACGCTGCCGTGTACCCGCTGATGACCGCCTTCAACGCCTTGCCCAAAGCCGCCTTTGTACCCATTTTGGTGGTGTGGTTTGGCATTGGCGTGGGCCCCGCCATCCTCACCGCGTTTTTGATCAGCTTCTTCCCGATCATGGTCAACATCGCCACCGGCCTGGCCACGCTCGAGCCAGAGCTCGAAGACGTGTTGCGTGTGCTCGGTGCCAAACGCTGGGACGTGCTGGTGAAAGTCGGCCTGCCGCGCTCCATGCCCTACTTTTACGGCTCCTTGAAGATCGCCATCACGCTGGCCTTTGTGGGCACCACGGTGTCTGAAATGACGGCCGCCAATGAAGGCATTGGTTACCTGCTGATCTCGGCCGGCTCGTCCATGCAAATGGGCCTGGCTTTTGCCGGCCTTTTGGTCGTGGGCGCGATGGCGATGGCGATGTACGAACTCTTCAGCGCGATTGAAAACCACACCACCGGCTGGGCGCACCGCGGCTCACAAAATACCTGACCCCCGGCCTCGGGCAATTCATGACGTGGCATGCCAGCCTGAACCTCGACTACACGCGCGAGGGTGACAAGACCGTTGCGCGGTTTGCCCACGACGGCCCGCTGCGCATCCTGCAAAGCCTCTACCCCGAGGGTGAGGCGGTGTGCCACAACGTGCTGGTGCACCCGCCAGGCGGCCTGGTGGGCGGCGATATCCTGGACATCATCGTCACGGCCAGCGGCCACTCGCACGGCCTGATCACCACCCCCGGCGCCACGCGGTTTTACAAATCAGACGGCGAACCGGCGCTGCAAAACACCCGCCTGCGGCTTCACGATGCGGCGCGGCTGGAATGGTTGCCGATGGAGGCCCTGTGTTACAGCGGTTGCATCGCGCAAAACCGGTTGCGCTTCGAGCTGGCCGCGCAAGCCGAACTGATCTGCTGGGACGTGACCGCGCTTGGCCTGCCCAACGCACAGGCGCCGTTTGGGCGCGGCAGTTTCACCCAGCACATCGAGCTGCCGGACGTCTGGCTGGAGAAGGGCCGCATCGACGCGGCAGACCACCGCCTGGTGCATGGCCCGTTGGGACTCGCCGGCAACAGCTGCATGGCCGCGTTGTTTTTTGTGAGCGGCACCAAAATTGACCGCGCCCGCAAACAGGCCGCCCTGGATGTTGCCCGCGCCGTGATCGAGCCGCACGGCTTGCACGCCAACGCCGGAGCGACCAGCCCGAACCCGCAGGTCGTCATCGTGCGGGCTCTCGCGCCGCTGGTCGAACCAGCCATGCAACTGCTCAAAACCGTGTGGGCGGCGTGGCGCACCGAACTTTGGGGTTTGCCTGCGACGCGGCCGCGCATTTGGTCAACCTGAGGCCAGGCCGGGAGTGGACTTGCGTTAAATCCGGCGCGACTTCCCCACCCAATACGGCTCCCGCAGTTTGCGTTTGAAGATTTTCCCGGTGTCTTCGCGCGGCAACTCGGCATGGAAGTTGACGTGTTGCGGCACCTTGTAACTGGCCAGACGGGTCTTTAAAAAGGCCTGCACGGCTGCCGCGTCCAGTTTGGCGCCGGGTGCGGCCTGCACCGCGCAGGCCAGCGCTTCGCCAAACTCTTCGTCGGGCACCCCAAACACGGCGCAATCGGCTACGCCCGGCATCATCTGCAAAGCGGCTTCGATTTCTGCCGGGTAGATGTTCACCCCGCCTGAGATCACCATGTCGGCGCTGCGGTCGACGATGAAGAGAAAGCCGTCTTCATCGATGTAGCCGATGTCGCCCATGGTCTTCTTGCCGTCGATTTCCATGGCGCGGCGGGCCGCGTCGTTGCCGTTGTAGGTGAAATCGGCGACGGCGCTGTGGTGCGCGTAGATCAGGCCGGCCTGGCCTGCGGGCAGCGGCTGGCCATCGTCGCCCAGGATGGCGATCGACACGCCCGGCAGTGCCTTGCCGGCTGAGCCCGGCTTCAGGAGCGCTTCGGGGCTGTCCAGCCGCGTCATGTAACCCAGCTCGCTGGAGCCATACGACTCGTGGATCACCGGGCCCCACCACGCGATCATCTGCCGCTTCACATCTGGCGGGCACGGCGAGCCGGTGGAGCCAACAAAGCGGATCGAGCGGATGTTATAACGCGCTTTCACCTCTTCGGGCAGCCGCAACATGCGCACGTACATGGTGGGCACCAGGTAGGCGTGGGTGATGCGGTGTTCGGCGATCAGGCGCAGGGTGTCTTCGGCGTCAAAACGCGCTTCAATGAAGAGCTCTGCGTTTTCCAGCGACGCGCCAATGGCGTAGGAGTTGGGCGCGCTGTGGTACATGGGTGCACTCACGAGAGCGCGGATCTGCGGGTACTGCGCGGCATTGAAACCCATGCAGTGGCGCATTACCGCCAGCCCCGCCGCGACTTGCTCCGGCGTGGACGGCGCGCGGCGGATGCCCTTGGGCCGCCCGGTCGTGCCCGACGTGTAAAACATCGCGCCGCGTTGCGGGCTTTGTGGCACGGCAGCCGGTGCCAGGCCGTTGCAGAAGGTCTCCCAACCTGGGAAACGGGTGGTGTGGGCCGATTCAACAGCATTGCGGCCCTTGTCGGCCCTATCGCCGTGGGCGGCATACACGGCGACGCCCTCAACCTTGAGCCCTTCCAGCCCGGCGAGGATGGGCTCGTCGGCAATCAAAACCGAGGCGCCGCTGTCAGCCAGGATGTGCTGCACCTCTTCGGTCTTGAAGTGCCAGTTGATCGGGCACCAGTAGGCGCCGATCCAGCGCGCCGCCAGCGTGAGCGCCAGCGCCAGCGGGCTGTTGCGCACCATCAGCGCGACCACATCGCCTTCCTTCACACCGAGTTGGCACAGCGCCAGCGCCGCTCGCTGCCACTGGGCATGAAAAACATCCGGCTCGATGCGCTGGCCCTGGAAGTGAACGGCTGGTTTCATGGCGGCAATGGGAAATGGAAACCGCCATTGTTGCAGCATGCAAGGCGGATGCCGCCGCTACTGGTTGCGTGCACAGGTCCATGCATACCCACGATGCATACCAACCATTCATATCAACCGACATACCCATTTTGGGTATGATAGGCGACTCAGAAGCGGATTTTTACCAAATTACGATAAAAATCGGCAATGAAGTCACGTGAAATGGCGATAGTTTGCTATTTTTATAATAGCATTTATGAAGCCTTCAAGTGGCCTTCACGCGACACTCAGCATGACAAGCCGGTGCGGCGAGTGCCTTGTCAGCCAGCCCCTTTGATCAGCGCAATCGCCGCGCCCACCGGGTCAATCACCACACAGAAGCGCCCGATGTCGGGAATGTCGGTGGGCGGCACGGCGATGCTCAGGGCGCCGAGTTGGGTGGCTTTCGCGGCAGCGGCGTCGCAGTCTTTCACGTGGATGTAGGGCAACCAGTTGGAGGGCATTTTCATCTCGGGCGTGGCCTGCATGAGGCCCGCTCGCATTTTTCCATC
>JANMMR010000447.1:0-2389 GCA_031373455.1 Rhodoferax sp. | reverse complement strand
GGGCTGCGGCAAATCCACCTTGCTTCGCGTGGTCGCCGACTTGATACCGCCCACCCAGGGCAGCCTGGACGTGCTGGGCGCCTCGCCCTCACAGGCGCGTTTGCGCCGCGACATCGGTTTTGTCTTTCAAGACCCGGCCCTCTTGCCCTGGCGCACCGCCCTGCAAAACGTCGAGCTGCCACTGCAGGTGGCGCGCGATCGCATCCAGGGCGCCAAAACGGCCCGTGCCACGCCGCAGGAACTGCTGGAACTGGTGGGCCTCAAGGGCGCTGAAAACGCCTACCCGCATGAGCTCTCGGGCGGCATGCGCCAACGCGTATCGATTGCTCGTGCGCTGGTGAGCGACCCGCGCGTGCTCCTGATGGACGAGCCGTTTGGCGCGCTCGATGAGATCACCCGCGACCGCCTCAACGAAGAACTGCGCCGCCTCTGGAAGGAGCTGGGCATGACGATCCTGTTTGTCACCCACAGCATTTACGAAGCCGCCTACCTCGGCCAGCGCGTGATGATGATGGCCGCCAACCCCGGCCGGGTGCAGGAATTGGTGCCAGTCAACCTGCCGGAGGACCGCACCCTGGCGATCCGCGAAACACCCGAATTTGTTGCCCTGACGGCGTATTTGCGCCGCGTGCTGGAGGTTTGCTGACATGTCTACACCCATGGCCACCAAAGACCTCGCATTCCCGCCCTTGCCCGCCACCGCCTTGCCGGGCGCTGGCGACGCGCAGGGCGTTGACGACGCCGAAACCTTAGCCTACAAAGCCGGGCGGCGCCGCCAGTTGTGGCGCACCCGCTTCATGCCGGGTATCGGCATCGCGATCCTGCTGTTTGCCTGGTGGGCCATCGTCACCGGGCTCAATGTCAAACCCTTCATTGCGCCCTCACCGCAGCTGGTGTTGCAGACCCTGTTTGAAAAGCGCAACGTCCTGCTGAGCAACCTGATTCCCACCGCGCTGGAAGCGGCAGGCGGCTTCTTCCTGGGCAACCTGGTGGCGATCTTGATCGCTACCGTGTTTGTGCACAACAAGACGCTCAACGACATCTTTTTCCCGGTGGCGTTGATGCTCAATTCCATCCCCGTGGTGGCCAAGGCGCCCGTGCTGGTCCTGCTGATGGGCAACGGCGTCGAGCCCAAAATCGCCATCGCCGCGCTGGTGTGTTTTTTCCCCTCGCTGGTGAACATGGTGCGCGGGCTGAACTCCCCCAACCCGCAGGCGCTGGAACTGATGCGGGTGCTCTCGGCCAGCAAGACCGAGGTGTTTTTCAAGCTGCGGCTGTACAGCTCTCTGCCCTATCTGTTCTCGGCATTGCGCATCTCGGCCTCGATGGCGGTGATCGGCGCGGTGGTGGGCGAGTGGATTGGCGCCACGGTGGGCATTGGCGCGCTGATCATCCAGGCCACGTTCAATTTTGATTCGGCGCTGCTGTATTCGGCAATTGTGATGAGCGCGGCTCTGTCGGGCAGCTTCTTCCTGATCGTCGCGCTGGTGGAGCGCGCGGTGGTCAAGTGGCAGCCCGAGCAGGTGCATTGAATTCAAAGAGAAATAGAGGTATCTATGAAAAATGTCAACGAAATGATCCGCCGGCCCGCGCATGACGTGCGCGTGGCGGCCAAAGCCGATGTGGTGGTGGTGGGTGGCGGCCCGGCCGGTTTTTCGGCCGCGCTGGCGGCCGCCCGCAACGGCGCCGACACCATTTTGCTCGAGCGCTATACCCACCTCGGTGGGCTCGCCTCGGGCGGCATGGTGCTGGTGCTGGACGACATGTGGGACAACCACCTGAATGAAATCTCGGTGCGGGGTGTTTGCCTCACACTGCTCGAACGCATGGCCGCCATGGGCCTGGCGCATTACCCGCGCCAGAACGACTGGGGCCATGACGCCGACAGCATTCGCCGCTGGACGCGCTGGGGCACCTTTGACTTCCATACACAGCAGCAGCCGCACCCGATCGTGTTCGCCGCCGCGTTTGACCCCGACGCCTGGAAACGTGCGTCACTTGACATGGTGCAGGAGCACAAGGTCCGCCTGCGCCTGCATTCCTGGTTTTCCGAGGCGCTGGTGGAAGACGGAAAAATCAAAGGCGTTGTCTGCGAAAGCAAATCCGGCCGCGAGGCGATTCTGGGTGACGTGGTGATTGACGCCACCGGCGACCTGGACGTGGCCGCCAGCGCCGGCGCCCAACCCATCAGCGGCAACTACATCATGACCACCGTGTTCCGTCTCGGCGGGGTCGACACCGACGCCGCCGAGGCTTACGAACGCGATGAGCCAGAGGCCTTTGCGGCGCTGGACCGGCAAATCAAGAAGGTGCTGGGCGGCTCCTGGGGTTTCTGGTGGCTCAAGACGCCGCTGCCCGGCATCGTCTGGTGCAACTGCCCGCACATGGC
>JANMMR010000428.1:0-5948 GCA_031373455.1 Rhodoferax sp. | reverse complement strand
AACGCCTTCGTGATGACGAGCCTGCTGCAGGAGGTCACGCGCTCCGGAACCGCCGCCAAGGCGCAGGCGGCGCTCAAGCGGACCGACGTCTACGGCAAGACCGGCACGACCAACGACTCGATGGACACCTGGTTCGCCGGCTTCCAGAAGAACCTCGTCGCGGTGGTCTGGATGGGTTACGACACGCCGCGCAAGCTCGGCGACAAGGAGACCGGCGGCAGCCTGTCGCTGCCACCCAGGCGCGCGGAATGCGTGAGCGCTTCCTGCCAGCCGGAAATGGCGCCCGCCGCTGTCAACGCTGCCAAGGGGCCACGCCCCGGAATCGCCTGCAAGCCTTGGTTTTTATAAAAGTCGATGTTGGCCAGGCCCGCCGCGCGGCCACAGGCGTCGATGGCTAAGGGTTCTTTGCCGGGCTCGGAGATGATCCAGAAACCGTCGCCACCGATCGAGTTCATGTGCGGGTAGACCACGGCAATCGTCGCGGCAGCGGCGACCATGGCTTCGATGGCGTTGCCGCCTTCGCGAAGGACGGCGCTGGCACTGTTGGCGGCCAGGTGGTGCGGCGCGGTCACCATGCCGCGTGGGGAAGTGAGGGTTTGGCGCATGAACTCAGTCTTTCGCGGATTTGTTGGCACATGTGTTCGCTATGGCGTTGAGCGCTTTCACATAGGCTTCCATCGGCACCCGCACCACACCGGCGCCAATCTGGCCGATGCCGGCTTCCTTGTGCGCGATACCGGTAGTGACGAGCGGGCGGATGCCGGTGTCGACCACTTTGCGCACGTCGATGCCGCAGGGCGCACCGGCAAAGTCCAGCGCCGGCAGCGAGAGCGCCGGGTTTTTGGTGACGGTGATCTCGTACATCTCCCGGCTGTACCGCACCGCATCACCCACCGTGCCGCCGGCCAGCAGCGTGAGCGCGGGGGAGGCGGCGAACGAGCAGCCACCAAAACCGGCAGTCTCGGTGATGGCGCTGTCGCCAATGTCGGGGCAGGCATCTTCCTGTTTGAAGCCGGGAAAAAACAGGCCTTTGGGCAAGTCTGATTTGGCGGTGAACCACGCTTTGCCCATGCCGCTGACACGCAGGCCGGTCTCGGTGCCGTTGCGCGCGGTGGCGGTCACCACGGTGCTGAACGGGATGTTGTGCGCCGCGTCCATGATGGCCTTGCACGAAACCATGGAGAAATTCAGGAAGAACTGCGAGTTTTTGGCAAGGAAGTCCAGCGTCTGGTGGATGTGGTCGTGTGTCACCGTGCCGCGGCTCGTGTCCACAGCCGCCAATGGCACCGCCAACTGCATGAAAAACAGCGCGGTCGACGCCGCATTGCGGCTGTGCACCTCGTCGCCCATCAGCAGGGCCTGCGACTGGATGGCCTTCAAGTCAATGCCGCCGGTCTTGTCAAAGTTGTGGCGCACAGCAGCTTTCAACACCGGCGCCAGCACCGCCTCAAACCATTTTAGTTTCTGGATCACCTCGGGCCCATTGGCGCCAAAACGCAGGCAGCGGCCAATGCCTTCGTTGATGTTGGTGTAGGCCACATTGCCGTGTGTCGCATCGCGCACTTGAATCAGCGGCATGGAGGCGCTGATGATGCCCGTCATCGGGCCGACCGAATCGAAATCATGGCACTGGGCAAACGCCACCTCGCCCGCCGCCAGCATCTGGCGCGCTTTGTCGGTTGTGTCTGCCCAGCCCTCGTACAGGACTGCGCCGATCATCGCGCCATGCATCGGGCCGCACATGTCGGCCCATTTCACCGGCGGGCCGGCGTGCAGCAAGAGGCGCGCGCCTTTCATGTCGGGCCACACGCCATCGGCGCGCAGGGGGATGTCTTCCCACATCGGGCGCGCGTTGATGATGCGTTTGGTCGCTTCGGCATTGGCGGCTTCAATGCGCGAGTCGCCCATCAACTGCGCCAGTTGCCAGGCGAGTACCGGGTCGGCATTGCCGGGCGGCTGCCATTGCAAATTGCTCAGGCTGCCACCGTTGGCGGTGACGCTGTCGTTGAAGCCGTCAATCCCGATGTTCAGCACCGAAGGCGGCTGGGTCAACAGGGTATTGGAAGTGAGGGTGGCAGTGGAGGTCATCTTCAGTGTCTGCGGTTCAAGTGGGGCGGGGGCCGGATTTCAGGTTTTGGGGGGCAAGGTCAACAAGGCCAGCAGCAAGCCGGCGAGCATGTCGGCGCCCGACGACGCACCGACTTCAAGCAGGCGGCCTTGGGCCGCGCCAATCTCGCGCAAGTCGCCCGAATGCAAAGCCGCGAGCATCTCGTGCAGCGCCCGGTAACTTTGGCCGGCCATCAGGTCGTCCAGCAGGGCCGCGCTGATCGGGTTGGTCGCGGTTTGGGCGGCGTGCCGAATGCGGGCGATGGCGGCCGGCAAATCTGCGCGTTCGGTTGGCCCGAAACAGCTGCCCGGAAGGTGCGCAACTGCAAAAAAGATGCCGCCCACAAAATCGTCACCACTGGGCGTCAGGCCGGTGCCCAGGCCCAGCACACGCAACGCAGCCGCTTCAAAAGCCGCCAGGTCGTGGCGCTCCAGCGCGGCTCGAACTGCATCGAAACGGGGCTTGGCGTGGTTCAGCGGGAACGGCAAGGATTGGCCGGTGAGCCACAGCAGCAAGCCCTTGACCGGCGCATTTTCCAGTTCGCGCAGGGCCATCTGTGCGCCCGCGTGAAGGCGCGTGGCGTCGAATGTCGTGCGCTCGGGTTGCCAGGGTTTGCGGGCGTTGCGCGGGTGGTCGGTCACGGCGCGTTCACCCGCCCACACCACTTGCCCGTTGCGGTAGGCGTAGGCGGTCGATTCAAAACCCGGTATTTCGGTCATTGGGGCCGCGCCCCCAGGGTGATGTGGGTACCGGCACGGCCCATCAGGGCTTCGAAGGCTTTTTCCAGCGACGTGATGATGACCACGCCGTCGCGGTTGGCCTCGGGCGAGGCTTCCAGGTAGGTGATGGCGGCTTCGATCTTGGGCCCCATGCTGCCGGCCGGAAACTGCCCATCGGCCGAATGCTGGCGCGCCTCGGCCAGCGTCATGTGGTCCAGCCAGCGTTGTGTGGGTTTGTTGAAGTCCAGCGCCACGCGTTCGACGCCGGTGAGCATGATCAAGGCGTCCGCATGCAGGTGCGCGGCCAGCATCGCGCTGGTGAGGTCTTTGTCGATCACGGCGGCCACACCCTTGAGGTGCCCTTCGGGCGTCACCACCACCGGCACACCGCCGCCGCCACAGGCGATGGGCACCACACCGGCTTCCAGCAGCGCGTCAATGGTCGGCAAATCCAGAATCTTGCGCGGCTTGGGGCTGGCCACCATGCGGCGCCAGCCACGCCCGGCGTCTTCCGCAAAGATCCAGCCCGAGCTGCGCGCAAGTTTCTTCGCGTCAGCCTCCTTGAAGAACTTGCCCACGGGTTTGGTCGGATTTTGAAACGCCGGGTCGTTCACGTCGACCTCCACCTCGGTGATCACGCAGGTCACCACCGCGTTCATGCCGTGGTCGTGCAGCACGTTGGCAAAACTCTGCTGCAGCATGTACCCCATGCCGCCTTGCGAATGCGCCACACACACGTCCATCGGCATCGGCGGCAACTCGTCTGCCGTGCGCGCCATGCGGTAGAGGATGTTGCCCACCACCGGGCCGTTGCCGTGCGTCAACACCAGTTGCCAGCCGGCCTTGATGATGCCGACGAAATGCACACACACTTCGCGCATCAGTTCCAGTTGCTCTTCAGCCGTGCCCCGGATGGTGGGCGGATAAGCCGCGTTGCCACCGAGGGCCACCACGACGCGTTTGAGCGCGCTTTTTTGCACCCGCCGGACCATGCGTTTGCGTTTGGGCGCAGTGCTCTTGGCGGTCTCTGCTGCCTGCGCGATGGCGGTGACAGCGGCGATGGCAGACGTCATAGCACCCACTCCCCGGCTAGCCAGGCGGCGTTGGCGCTGTTGCCGGCCAGCACCATGCCGGCGGCGCGCAATTGGTTTTCCTGCGCCGCCAGGTTCTGCGGGTCCCCTTCGGTACCGCAGACAAACCCAAGCACCGCAAGTTCGCGATGGCCTTTGGCGGCGATGCGTTTGGCCTGCACGATGGCTGCGGCGAGCTCACCCGCCGGGTCGGCATGGGCACCCCAGCCGATCACCACGTCCAGCAGGATCAGGCGCACGCTGGGGTCGGCCGCTTCTTTCAGCAGGCGTTCAATGCGGGCGGCCTGGTCGATCATCGGGTGCGGCCGGCCGACGGTGAATTCGTCGTCGCCCAGGTCCAGCGCGGTGTGGCCAAAACTGGCCTGGCGCGGGTTGGCCAGGGCCAGGGTTTTGTCCACCGGCACGTTGGACCACACCTGCAAACCGGCCTTGGCCCAGAGGATTTGCGCTTCCGATGCGTAAGTGCCGCCGGAATACAGCGCGCGCAGAAATTTTTGCGATGCCAAAAATGACGGTTTGCGTGGCAAGGCGTAAACCGCCGGCGCAACCGGCCGGGTGCCCGAGAGTTTCACGGCCAGGGCAGCGCAATCAACCAAGGTCGACACCGCGCGGATGTGTTTGGCGGGCGGCACCCCGCTGCTGCCCAAAAAAACCACCACGGCCGGTTTGCCGGCGGCCACCAGCGCCGCCATCACCTGTTGCGTCACCTCTGGCGCAGGTGGTTTGGAGACGATCACAATGACCCGGGTTGACGCATCCTGGGCCAACAGGGCAATGCCCTGCAACATCGTGGCACCGCCCACTTCGGCGTAAACGTCGCGCCCGCCGGTGCCAATGGCATGGCTGATGCCGCCACCCATGCGGTGGATTTGTGTGGTCACTTCCTGCAGACCTGTGCCTGATGCCGCCACCAACCCAATCGGACCCTGTCGCACGGTGTTGGCAAACCCGAGCGGCACGCCTGCAATGATGGCGGTGCCGCAGTCAGGCCCCATCACCAGCACACCACGCCGGGCCGCTTCCTGCTTGATGGCCACTTCCTGCGCCAGCGGCACGTTGTCGCTGAACATGAAGACATTCAGGCCCTGCTTCACCGCCTTAAGGGCTTCTGCAGCGGCGTAGGCGCCTGGCACCGAGATTTGCGCAACGTTGGCGCCGGCCGTGCGCGCCAGGCCCATGCCCACGGTGCGCGAAACGATCTCGTCCAGCCCACCCGCGCCCGACGCAGCGCCCGATTCACCAGCCAATTTCTCCTGCCCGGCCAGTTGCGTTTGAGACGCCGCCACCGCCGCTTCGCAAGCCGCCGCTGTGCGCGCCTGGACGACAACCATGATGTCGCTCGGCCCGGCGTCTTTCACGGCATCGGTCAACAAACCGGCTTCCTGCAGGATCTCCTTGTTGGCCGGGTTGCCCATCTGCAAGGTGGCGTTGACCACTTCTGGCAGGGCCAGCAGGCGCTGGGCCACCCGCATCAGGGCGACCGAATCCTTGTACAGGTTGGGGTGGATGAATGCGGTGGTGTGCAGACGGGAGGGCGTGGCCATAGGTCAATCAGGTCAGAAAATAACAGCGCAAACATTCAGGCGCTGGCTGGGTTGGCGTTGGACGGGAAATCTTAAACACTTTTGTATACACTTTTGCTATCATACTTCGATGCACGGCAAAAACCTCTCTCAAGCCCCCCTGAAGCAGCCCGCCATCATGCTCCCCAAATTGTCGCCGCTGGCGAACCCCGCCTCGGCCTTTGACGAGTTGAACCCCGCGCCCCGCTTGCTGATGGGCCCGGGCCCCATCAACGCCGACCCGCGTGTCTTGAAGGCCATGTCGTCCCAACTGCTGGGCCAGTTTGACCCGCAATTCCGCGGCATGATGCGCGAAACCATGGCGCTGTACCGCGCGTTTTTCGAAACCCAAAACGACTGGACGCTGGTGCTGGACGGCACCGCCCGCTCCGCCATCGAGATGGTGATGATGTCCGCCATTGAGACCGGCGACAAGGTGCTGGTGTGCAGTTTTGGCCGATTTGGCCAG
>JANMMR010000423.1:0-7116 GCA_031373455.1 Rhodoferax sp. | reverse complement strand
TTGGCCCAGTTGCGCAGCCAGGGGAAGATGGCCATGTCGGCAATCGTGTACTGGTTGCCGGCAATGAACTTGTGGGTGGCCAGCTGCTTGTCGATCACGCCATAGATGCGTTTGGCCTCGTTGGTGTAGCGGTTGATGGCGTATTCGAGCTTTTCGGGTGCATACAGGCGAAAGTGGTGGTTTTGCCCGAGCATCGGACCCACACCGCCCATCTGGAACATCAGCCACTGCAGCACATCGTACTTTTGGCGGTCAGTTTGGGGCATGAATTTGCCGAACTTGGCCGCCAGGTAAATCAGGATCGCGCCCGATTCAAACACCGAGATCGGTTTGCCATCGGGGCCTGAAGGGTCCACCAGCGCCGGAATCTTGTTGTTCGGGCTGATCCTCAGAAACCCCGGCTGGAACTGGTCGCCCGTGCCGATGTTGACCGGTATGGCGCGCCAGTCCCGGTCCAGCCGCAGGCCACACTCTTCGAGCATGATGTGCACTTTATGGCCATTGGGCGTGGGCCAGGAATAGACGTCGATCATGGCGGTTTTCAACCTCAGCTGCCGCGCGTCACCGGCATTTCCACCTCGCGCGGGTTGGCCGCGTATTTGCCCAGCTCGAGTTTGGCGATGGCGTTGCGGTGCACTTCATCGGGTCCATCGGCAAAGCGCAGGGTGCGGGCCGCGGTGAAGCTGTAGGCGAGCGGAAAGTCGTCGCTCATGCCGCCGCCACCGTGCACCTGCATGGCCCAGTCGATCACCTGGCAGGCCATGTTGGGCGCCACCACCTTGATCATTGCGATCTCATTCTTGGCGACCTTGTTGCCGGCAATGTCCATCAGCCAGGCGGCCTTCAAGGTGAGCAGGCGCGCCATGTCGATCTTGCAGCGCGCCTCGGCGATGCGCTCCTGCGTCACGGTTTGCGAGGCCACTGTTTTGCCAAAGGCCACGCGCGAGGAGGCGCGTTTGCACATCAGCTCCAGTGCGCGCTCGGCCAGGCCAATCAGGCGCATGCAGTGGTGGATGCGCCCAGGCCCGAGGCGGCCCTGGGCGATCTCGAAGCCGCGGCCTTCACCGAGCAGGATGTTGCTGGTGGGCACTGTCACGTCTTTGAAAAGCACTTCCATGTGGCCATGGGGCGCATCGTCGTAACCAAACACCGACAGTGGCCGCACGATGGTGATGCCCGGCGTGTTGGCTGGTACCAGCACCATGCTTTGCTGCGAATGGCGCGGCGCCTCCGGGTCGGTCTTGCCCATCAGGATGTAGACCGCGCAACGCGGGTCGCCGGCGCCGGACGTCCACCACTTGCGGCCGTTGATGACGTAGTTGTCGCCCTTTTTGTCGATGCGGGTGGCGATGTTGGTGGCATCGCTGGAGGCCACATCTGGCTCGGTCATGGCGAAGGCAGAACGGATCTTGCCTTCGAGCAGTGGCTTCAACCAGCGCTCCTTGTTGGCCGCATCACCATAACGCGCGATGGTTTCCATGTTGCCGGTGTCGGGCGCCGAGCAGTTGAAAACCTCAGACGACCACAACACCCGGCCCATGATTTCGGCCAGCGGGGCGTATTCCTGGTTGGTCAGGCCCGCGCCGGTGTAGCCCGAGGCATGGGCGCTGTCGACCGGCAGGAACAGGTTCCACAACCCGGCGGCCTGCGCCTTGGGCTTCAGGTTTTCAATGGTTTGCAGCGGCGTCCAGCGTTTGCCGACGTTGGAGTTGGCGGTAATTTCTGCATGGTAAGCCGGTTCGGCCGGGTAAATGTGCTCGTCCATGAAACGCTGCAAACGGGCTTGCAGGTCTTTGGTTTTTGGCGAGAAGTCAAAGTCCATGGGGTCTCCAGTGCGTGGTGTGGTTTGGTGTGGCGAATGAGTTTAAGGTGCAAGGCAATTCATGTCAGTCGCGCGTCTGACTCCGGGGTCGCGCCTGGCTGGTGGTCTCAGGCTTTTTGCGCGAATTTCCAGGCCAACTCGGCCAGCGGCCGTGCGCCGGCGCCCGAGCTGACGGCCTGGGCGCTTGATGCGGTGCCGGCTTCGACGCGTTTGGCAATGCCCTGCAGGATGGCAGCCAGGCGAAACATGTTGTAAGCGACGAAAAAATTCCAGTCGGCTTTGAGGTCCTGTGGCGTTGCAAATTGGGTGCGTTTGCAGTACCGGCGGATGTATTCCTCTTCGCTCGGAATGCCCAGGCTGGCAATGTCCAGACCGCCGATGCCGCGCCCGAGTTCATGGGGCATGTTCCACGTCATGCAGTGGTAGCTGAAATCGGCCAGCGGGTGGCCCAGGGTGGAGAGTTCCCAGTCGAGCACTGCCACCACACGCGGCTCGGTGGCATGGAACATCATGTTGTCCAGGCGGTAGTCGCCATGCACGATGCTGACCATCGACTCCGAGCGCGCAACGGCCGGCATGTTTTGCGGCAGCCATTCCATCATGCGGTCCATCTCGGGGATGGGCTGGGTGATGGAGGCCACGTATTGCTTGCTCCAGCGCCCAATCTGGCGCTCAAAATAGTTGCCGGGTTTGCCGAAATTGACCAGTCCGCGCTCGGCAAACTTCACCGTGTGCAGGGCAGAGATGACGCGGTTCATCTCGTCATAAATCTCGTCACGCTGGGCGTTGCTCATGCCGGGCAAGGTTTGGTCCCACATCACGCGGCCCTCTTTGAACTCCATGATGAAGAACGCGCGGCCAATGACGGACTCGTCTTCACACAGGCAATACATTTGCGGTACCGGCACGTCGCTGCCAGCCAGGCCTTTCATGACGGCAAATTCCCGCTCCACCGCGTGCGCGGACGGCAGCAACTTGGCCACTGGCCCAGGTTTGGCGCGCATCACGTAACTCTGCCCTGGCGTGATCAGCTTGTAGGTCGGGTTTGACTGGCCGCCCTTGAAGGATTCCACGGTAAGTGGCCCCTTGAAGCCGCCCAGGTTTTTGTCCAGCCAGGCCGACAAGGCTTCCACATCAAAGGCAAGTTTTTGTGAAACCTGCTGGGTGCCTACAAAATGGTCAAAGTTGCTCATGGAGTTTTCAATCGTCAGCTTGAATGATTTGCATCAGTGCGTCACGGTTGCGGACAACCAGCCCACCCGGCTCAATGCGGATCGCTTCATCGCGTTCCATCGATTTGAGTTCCTGGTTCACGCGCTGGCGCGACGCGCCGAGCAATTGTGCCAACTCTTCCTGGGCCAGTTGCAAGCTGATGCGCATCTCGCGCCCATCGGACAGGCTGGGCACCCCATAACTGCGCACCAGGTGCAGCAGCTGCTTGGCCAGGCGCGCTCGCAAAGGCAGGGTGTTGAGGTCTTCGACTAGGCCAAACAACTGGCGGATACGCCGCGCTTGCAGGCGCAACATGGCTTCGTACAGTTCGGTGTGGCTCGCGAGGATCTTTTTGAAATCTGCCTTGGCCACACACAACACGGTAGTGTCGCCATGGGCGTAGGCGTCGTGGGTGCGCCGGTCACCGTCGAAGATGGCCACGTCGCCAAACCAGATGCCCGGCTCGACGTAGGTGAGCGTGATTTGTTTGCCGGTGATGGACGTGGAGCTGACCCGCACGGCGCCGCGCGCGCAGGCGATCCACTCTTCTGGCGGGTCGCCCCGGGCGGCCAGCAGCTCACCGTCTTTGTAACGCTTGACGTAGGCGCAGCGCAGGATGTCGTGCCGCAGCGACGGTGACAGCGACGAAAACCAGCGACCGGAATTGATGGCCTCGCGCTCCTCGACGGTGAGAATCGGCTCGATCATGCCGCGCCTATTTTATTCATAACGCGCCTTGCGTTTCTCGAGGAATGCCGTGACGCCTTCACCGCCATTGGCATGGTGGAGGTTTTCCACAAACGCCCCGCGCTCCTGGACCAATTGGGCTTCGAAGCTTTGCGTGGCGGCGGCGGCGCCAAGTGCTTTGACACTGGCCATGGCATTGGGTGCGCGCTGGTTGATGCGCCCGGCCAGCTTCAGGGCGTCGGTCAGCGCCTGCCCCGGCTCGGTCAGGCAGTTGACGACACCCAGGGTGTGCAAGCGCTCGGCGCCGATTTTTTCGCCCAGCATCATCAATTCGTTGGCCAGTTGAAGCGGCAACTGGCGCGCCAAGTGCCAGCTTCCGCCGCCGTCGGGCGACAACGCGACGCTGGTGTAGGCCATCACAAACACCGCATCGCGTGCCGCAACCAGCAGGTCACAGGTCAACGCCAGCGAAAACCCCGCTCCGGCGGCTGCTCCTTCTACCGCTGCGATCACCGGTTTCGGGTAGGCGCGGATGGCTTCAACCCAGGCGTGGAGCTTGTTGATGCTGTCTTCTTGCACCGACTTGGGCTGCGCGCGGTTGCCGCGGATGCGGTTCAGGTTGCCACCTGCGCAGAAGTTCGTGCCTTCACCGGTGATGACAATGCTGCGCACGCCAGCATCATTCGTCGCGTCGGCGAGAACACCCATGCCCTTGGCATAGATCTCGGGTCCCAGCGCGTTGCGGAATTCCGGATTGGACAGCGTAAGCACCAGCGTTTGGCCGCTTTGCGCGGTTTTGAGTTCAATTGCCATGTTTTCTTCTTTACCGTGAACTATTCTTCCACGTGCAACAGCGACAGCCCAATCGCGCCACGGCGGCGCAACCAGGGGCTTGGGCGGTAACGCGGGTCACCATACACGGTCTGCATGTTGAACAACACTTCCAGCACACTGGCCGGGCCGTAGAGGTTGCCCATGGCCAGCGGTCCCCGGGGATAACCCAGCCCGAGCGTGACGGCGGTTTCCAGGTCGGCCGGCGAACAAATGCCCTGTTGGCAAATGTCAGACGCGATGTTGACGATCGTCGACACCACGCGTTGGGTGACAAAACCGGCACTGTCGCGGATGACGCTCACGGCTTTGCCGTCGCGCGCCATCAAGGCATGCGCCGCGTTTCGCATGTCTGCGCGGGTGGCCGGGTTGGTCGCCAGCACACGCCGCTTGGTCGCGGCGTCGTCAATCAGCATGTCGATGCCCACCGTGCGGCTTGGGTCGAGCCGGTCGACCACGGCGACTGTGGTGACGTCAAACCCGAGTGGCGCAACGAGTGTCAAAGCCGACTCGCTGGGCGCGGCGCCCGTTTCAATTCTTGCGCCAAGGTTTTTCAGCATTTGCAGAAGTTCGACGCGACGTGCTGCGCGCGGGGAGACCCAGACCGGCGGTAACTCGTCGACAACCGGCGCGGCGGCTTCTGCAGGCGTTTGCTGGACGCCATTGTCATAGCGGTAAAACCCCTCGCCCGATTTGCGGCCCACCATGCCGCCAGCGAGGCGCTGGGCAGTGATAACGCTCGGTCGGTAGCGCGGCTCCTCGTAATACTGGTGGTAAATCGACTCCATCACCGGGTGTGAAACGTCCAGGGCGGTCAGGTCCATCAGCTCGAACGGCCCGAGCTTGAAGCCCGCCTGGTCTTTCAATATCCGGTCAATCGTGGCGAAATCGGCCACGCCTTCATTGGCAACGCGCAAGGCCTCGGTGCCGTAACCCCGGCCCGCGTGGTTGACGATAAAACCCGGCGTGTCCTGCGCCTGCACAGGCGTGTGGCCCATTTGCCGGGCAAAAGCCGCCAGGCGGTCGCAGACACCAGTGTCGGTTTTCAGGCCGCCGATCACCTCGACCACCTTCATCAGGGGAACCGGGTTGAAAAAATGGAAACCGGCCAGTCGCCCAGGGTGCTTCAACTTGGCAGCCAAC
Organism: Rhodoferax sp.; assembly: GCA_031373455.1. Taxonomy (GTDB): domain Bacteria; phylum Pseudomonadota; class Gammaproteobacteria; order Burkholderiales; family Burkholderiaceae_C; genus JANYCG01. The sequence continues at coordinate 1,421 of JANMMR010000423.1, read as the reverse complement.
GCCGTGACCGAGAGCGACGAGGTGTTGCTGGCCATAACGGCGTCAGCCCGCAGGATGCCTTCGAGTTCGGCAAAAAGCTGCTGTTTCACATCCAGCCGTTCCACGATGGCCTCAATCACCAGATCACAGGTGGCCAGTGACGCCAACGAGGTGGCGCAACTCAGGCGTGATTTGTTGGCCGCGAGATGCTGGGCGTCGAGCCGGCCTTTTTCCGCCATCTTGTCCCAGTGGGCGAGGATGGCCGCGCGGGCGTTCAAGGCAGCGTCGGGTTGCGTGTCAAACAACACCACCGAACTGCCGGCCTGGGCCGCGATTTGCGCGATGCCGCGCCCCATTGCACCGGTGCCAACAACGGCGGTTGTTTGAAAATTCAGTTCAGGCATTCGGTGATTATCACGGACTCGCGTTGGCCAATGCGGCCGCGGCAAACAGCCCCGCACGGACGTCCCGCTGGCCGCCAAAGGCGCAAATTAGTTTTTACCCTAGGCCCGGCAAGCCTTGATATGCTTTTTTTTGAGCGAGAATAATCCCAATCATCTGGACGCATTGTGGAAACTCGAAGAAAAATACTGGCTGTTCTTCTGTTGGTGGTGGCGTTTGAAAGCGCCGCTTTGACGCTCGGCCGCGTGCGCGGAGCGGCGCTAGTCGGCCAGACGCTGGACGTAACGGTCCAAGCGCACCCGCTCTTCACCCCGAGCATCGGGCGGCCGAACGCGGTCGCCGCGAGTGCCACGCCCGCGCGCTCGACCGTGTCGAAGGCGGACCGGACCTCGGGTGGGAGCAGGAGCCAAGGTGCGCCCGGTGAATCATCGACGCCGAGCGACGCGACATCGAGCTCGAACGCGCGCGAATCGGTGCCGCGATTGAGAGTCAGACGCACCGGAGTGCTCGGCGAGCGCGCCGCAGTGTCGGACGTGCGCTGTTCCTCACGCGAATGAGTCGCCGTGCGCCCGCCATGCCGTCGCGAGATGATCGCCGAGGGGTAGACCACCGCGTCGAATCCCGCCGACGCGCCGCCCCAGTCCTCGATCGCGAGCAGCTGCGTGCGTCGCGCCAGGAGACTCCGCACGCCTCCGCCGGCGAGTGCGCTCCAGAGCTTGGACGGCAGCAGCAGCGCGATCACGCCGCCGTCGCGCACGAGCTGCACCGCGCGCTCGGTGAAGAGCGCGGCCAGATCGACCTGCGAAGCGAAGCCGCGCCCCGCGCCCGCCGCGTCGGCACCTGATTCCCACGCCGCATCGCGTGCCGTGACGAATCGGGCACGCAGCCCTTCACGCATCTCCGCCGGCAGCGCATGCGGACGCACCCACGGCGGATTACCGAGCACCATATCGAATCCCCCTGCCGCCGCGACATCGGGGAAGTGCGTCGCGAACGAGAAGTGCAGTGCACCGCCGTCGCGGAGGCGTCGGAGGTCGGCC
>JANMMR010000400.1:0-12036 GCA_031373455.1 Rhodoferax sp. | reverse complement strand
ATAAAGACACCGTTGTGTTTGTCAAGTGGTGATTGGCTTCAAATGGTTGGGGTCGAACGGTTTTCCTGAGCGTAGCACGCCGTACGCAATCGCCAGCAGCTTGTGCATGCAAGCCAGCACGATGACTTTGCCCGGCTTGTTCTGGGCTTTGAGCCTGTCCCAGAATACCGTCACCAAGGGGTTGTAACGCGCCGCCACCATCGCCGGAAAGTACAACGCCCGTTTGAGCTGCTGATGCCCCATGGGATGCGTTCCTTGATGGCTGTTCAGTGAGGAGCCCGACTGTCGGATCAGCGGCGACAGGCTGGCAAATGCCGTCAGCGCTTTGACGCTTTTGAAGCGCTCGGGGCGCCCAATGTAGGCCAGCAGCTGCGGGATCGTCTTGTCGCCCAGGCCTGGAATCGATTGCAACAACGCTGCGCGTTGCTTCAGATCGGGGTCATCGTCGATGGTGCTGGCAATCTGGGCCTTGATCTGCATGATGGCTGCGTCCAGGCCGTTGATCACCTGGCGCACCGAATCCACCACCGAGCTGTGCGCGACCTCCAGGCGGTTGCACTCCGCCTGGCGCATGGCCTGCAGCGCCTCCAGGCGGGCCACCAAGGCTTGCAGCGCCCTGACAGCCAACGTGGGAACTTGCCAGCGCTCAGGCCTTTGCGCCTGGCAGAACAGGGCCAGGCATTTGGCATCACCGCCATCGGTCTTGTTGCGCAGCCGGTTGACCTCGGCAAAACGCTTGACCAACAGCGGATTGACCACGGACACCATCAGGCCCTGGTCGAAGAGGAAGCAGGCCAGCGCCTCGTGGTAGCTGCCGGTGGCTTCCATGCCGATGTGCAGCGCCTCGCGTGCGTCGGGCACGTGGCCCAGCAGCCATTGCAGCAGAGCTTCAAAGCCCTGGGCGCTGTTGGCGAACACCTTGGACTTGAACTTGCCATTGGCCAGCAGCAAGGCCACATCCAGCTTGGCTTTGCTGACATCGATTCCGAGGAAATACCGCATGTCAAACCTCCCTGTGAACAGGAACCACACGCTGTATTCGACATGCGCACCCTAATATGCGGGGTCGCCGCCCTCAGGCCCGAAGGTCTGACGGCAGCGCCCCAAGACACCGTTCGCGCTACAGCGTCGAAACCGAGTCGTGCACCAGTCTTTATGTCGGGATCAAATGTCCCAAGGGGGAGCACGGGGTCAACGACCCGGGCCCCTTCCAGCGCGGCCGGGGCAGCTTGATAATATTAGGGGGAGCCCGCAGGGCGGAGGACAGCCGCGGAGCGGAGTGCCGCGTCGGCCTGATCCCACCCCGCAACTTACTTGGCCGAAGCCAACTCCGGCGCCGTGGTTTTGGCCCCAATACCAAGCCGGTCCAGCGCAGCCGCCAGATGCGCCACGGTGCGGTCCACAGGGTGCCATTTCTCCAAGCCAAAGAGGCCGATGCGGAAAGTGGCGAAATCCGCTCCTTCGTCACATTGCAGCGGCACGCCGGCGGCGGTTTGCAGGCCTTCGGCAAGGAATTTCTTGCTCGACTGGATTTCCGGGTCTTCGGTGTAACTCACCACCACGCCGGGGGCCTTGAAACCTTCTGCTGCCACGCTGGGGATGCCGCGGCTTTCAAACAACTTGCGCACGCCGGCACCCAGGGCGATCTGCTCCTGGCGAACTTTCTCGAAGCTGTAGGCGCGGGTTTCCTTCATCACTTCACACAGGCGCGTGAGCGCGTCGGTCGGCATGGTGGCGTGGTAGGCGTGGCCGCCGCCTTCGTAGGCTTCCATGATCTGCAGCCATTTTTTCAAATCGCAGGCGAAACTGGTGCTGGTGGTGCCGTCGATGGCGGTGCGGGCGCGCGCGCTCAGGGCCACCATGGCGCAGCAGGGTGAGCTGCTCCAGCCTTTTTGTGGCGCGGAGATGAGCACGTCAACGCCCGTCGCCTCCATGTTGACCCACATCGCGCCCGAGGCGATGCAATCGAGCACGAAGAGGCCGCCGACTTCATGCACGGCGTCTGCCACGGCCTTCAAATAATCGTCCGGCAGGATCATGCCGCAAGCGGTCTCGACGTGCGGTGCGAACACCACATCGGGCTTTTTGGCACGGATGGTGGCCACCACGTCGGCAATGGGCGCGGGGATCCAGGGCGATTGCTTGCCCGGGGTCACTTTGCGCGCCTTCAAGACAGTGGTCTCCGATGCGATGGCACCCACGTCCAGAATCTGCGACCAGCGGTAGCTGAACCAGCCATTTCGGATCACCAGCGCCTTCTTGCCGGTGGCAAACTGGCGCGCCACGGCTTCCATGCCGAAGGTGCCGCTGCCGGGCACCAGCGCGGTGGATTTGGCGTGGTAGACCTCTTTGAGCATGCCGGAGATGTCGCGCATCACGCTCTGGAAGCTCTTGGACATGTGGTTCAGGGCGCGGTCGGTGTAGACCACGGAGAATTCGAGCAGGCCGTCGGGGTCGACGTTGGGTAAAAGTCCGGGCATGGGAGCCTCCTGGGGAAAACGGAAAAATCAGCGGGAATTCGCGAAGGCACGCTTGTGGTCGGGTTCACCACCGCTGAGCAAATACAGGCCAAACAGCAGCACCATCAGGCCGTCAACAAACAGGGTGACGTGAAAAGCCGCAAAACCCGGGTCGTTCCAGCCGACCGCGATGATGACACACAGGCCGAGTTTTTCGATGGCGGCGGCGATGACGATCGGGCGGCGCAACTCCGGGTGCATGCCGCTGTAGATCAGCAAGGCGCCGAAACACGCGGCCATCAGGCCCCAGTGTTTGGCAAAGAGCACGCCGGTGTTTGACACCATGCTCATGCCCAGGAGCGAAAACATGGGCCAGGGGACGAAAAACAGCACGATCGGCAGCATCGTGATGGCGCCGCAGACGTAAAGAATTTTGCCGAAATGTTTGACGATCACATCACGCTCCAGCTCTGGCGACAAGGGCCAAGCACAGACCGTGTTTTACCACGCATCGACCATCAATGCAGCGCTGGGTGCTGCGATTTTTGACGAGGCCAGCCCACGCAGCAACCAGTCCCGGGTATGGGCCGGGTCGATCACGGCGTCGATTTCGAGGTGGGCCGCCATGTTGATGGCGCCGCCTTTTTCGTAATGCTCGGCCACCAGTTGGTCGTATAGGGCTTCCCGTGACGGACCTTCGGGCAGTGCCGCGAGCTCCTTGCTGTAGCCCAGTTTCACCGCGCCTTCGAGCCCCATACCGCCAAATTCACCGGTCGGCCAGGAAATGGTGAACACGGAAGCGGCAAAACCACCCGCCGTCATGGCCATCGCGCCCAGTCCATACCCTTTGCGCAACACCACGGCGAACAGCGGCACGCGCAGGTGGGCAGCGGCGATAAACATGCGGCTGACGTGGCGCACCTGGGCCACTTCCTCGATCTGGGGCCCGACCATGAAACCCGGCGTGTCGACAAAACTCACGATCGGCAAGCCGTGCGCATTGCACAGCTGCATGAAACGGCTGGCTTTGTCGGCCGCGTCGGCGTCGATGGCGCCGCCCAGGTGCAGCGGGTTGTTGGCCATCAGGCCGACGGCGCGGCCATTGAGGCGGCCCAGCGCGGTGTGCACGCCTTTGCCAAAACCGCTGCGCAAGACCAGCAGGCTGCCGGCGTCGACCACACCCGCAAGGGCAGCCAGGGTGTCGTAAACGCGCAGGCGGTTTTCGGGCACCAACTGGCGCAGTTGCTGTTGATCGGGCGCATTCACGGCGTCGACCGTGCCTTGGAAAAACGACAGGTAGTGTTTGGCAGCTGCCACGGCCTTTTGTTCATCGTCCACCAAAATGTCGATCACGCCATTGGCGTGCTGCACGCTGCTGGGGCCAATTTGCTCGGGCTTGAAGGTGCCCAGGCCACCGCCTTCAACCATTGCGGGGCCGCCCATGCCGATGTTGCTGCCGCGCGTGGCGATGATCACGTCGGCGCAGCCCAACAGCGCTGCGTTGCCGGCAAAACAGCGCCCGGCGACGATGCCCACCACCGGCACGGCGCCATTGAGTTTGGCAAAACTGGCAAACGTGGCCACTTGCAGGCCTGCCACTTTGGGAGAGTCGACATCGCCCGGGCGGCCGCCGCCCCCTTCGGCAAACAGCACCACCGGCAGCTTTTGCTGCAAGGCGAGCTCCAGCAGGCGGTCGGTCTTCTGGTGGTTGCGCATGCCCTGGGTGCCGGCCAACACGGTGAAGTCGTAGGCCATGACCACGCAGCGCGATGCTTCTTCGCCAAACTGCGCCGCGTTGACACTGCCGATGCCGGTGACCATGCCGTCGGCCGGCGTGTTGGCTATGAGGTCGTCCGCCGTGCGGCGGCGTGATTGTGCGGCGACGGCCAACGCGCCGTATTCGATGAAGTTGCCGGTGGATCCGTGTTGACCCGTTAGGTTGCCGGCTACGTTGCCCGCCGCTTCTATGCCTGCTACTTTGTCCGTCAGGTGGCACAAATCAGCGATGTTTTCCCGCGCAGTGCGCATCTGCAACGCATGGCGTTTGGCCACAGCTTGCGGGCGCTGGGCGTCTTGGGTGAAGGCATGCCGGTCCAGGACGCGCTGCAGGTCGGCGCGGATGGCGCCGGGCGGTGTGGGCGCACCCTTTGCAGGTGAAGCAGCGAGGGAACCGGCCAGTGAAGCGCCACCGCCGCTTGCAGTACCCACCGGCAGGCTGGCCTCCAGAATCGCCAACACGTCGCCTTCGTCGACCAGATCGCCCACGCTGAATTGCTGCGCCTTGACCCGCCCGGACGCGCGGCTGCGCACCTCGTGCTCCATCTTCATGGCTTCGAGGATCACCAGCACGTCGCCGGCCTGGCAGGTCTCGCCAGCTTGCACCAGCCATTGGACGACGGTGGCTTGCAGCGGGGAGCGGATGTCTTGTTCAGTCATGCGCTCATTTTGCTGCACCTTGGCGGCAGCTCACGCCAATTCAGTTGTTAACTTGCATATTAACTTTTATTGCTTACTGAATAAAATCCGTGAATATTAAATTTATTTATATATATTGATTAAATATTAGTCAATATTCATCTTGAATAAATAGCAATAAATTATTATTAATCGTGACTTTGAAAGCAAAAAACTATGGAATGTTTGTGCTGAATTATATTTTTAGAATTTCGTTCAATCTCGCCCCGCCTCAATGATCTTCTGCGCCAGCAGCGCCGGGTTGGTGAAACACACCTCGTGGCTGCCCTGGCCTTCAACCAAGCGAAAGAGTCCGAGCTTTTCCGAGAGCCGCGGGTGCCACGGCAGGCTGTGCGGCAAGGCGGCGTCTTGCTGGAAGTTGAGGTAAGACTTACCCACTTCACGCGCCGCCAGCTCGGTTTTGAGCGTGATCTTGTCGGTGAAGGTTTTGTACGGGTGCGGGTTGAGCTTGGCGTAGGCGGCCATCGCGGTGGCTTCGTCGGCGTCGTTGATGAAGGCCTCGCGCCACACTGGCGGCGGCAAACTCACCGCGCCGCCGCTGGCGCCGGAGATGGCGTCAAACATGCCCACGTACATCGGCGGCACCATGTCGTTCAGACTCTCGCCGTTCAAGGGCACAAAGGCGTTCCAGTAGACCAGGCGCTTGATGCGCTCGGGCGCCCGGTCCACCGCGCCCGAGATCACCATGCCGCCGTAACTGTGGCCGACCAGGCGCACGTTCTGCAGGTTCTTGTCGGCGAGGAATTGCACCAATGAGTCGATGGCGTCATTGAGGCCCGTGGTGGCACGGCTGTCGCCCGGCCGGTTGCCGACCAACGTGGGGCAAAATACGGTGTGGCCGCTTTTTCGGATGTGGTCCGCCACGGGCTCCAGTTCAGCACCGGTGTGCCAGGCGCCATGAACCAATACGTACGTGTCTGCCATAGTTGTCTCCTGGGTGGTTTTGAATCGCAAATATTGGCGCAACGGGCTTCGCCAGGTGTTCTACCGCTTCGTGCTTGGCTCGGCCGACCGAGTGCCTGCAACCGCCGCGCCAATGATCAAAACGGCGGCCAGCCCGATGCTCCAGCTCAAAGGGCGGCCCGTTGCCAGCAGCAGCGAAGCGGTCGAGGCCAGCGGCGTGAGGTACGACAAGATGCCGATATGCCGAGCGTCCCCGGTTTTGAGCGCTTTGTCCCACAGGAAAAATGCCGCTCCCAAGGGCCCGAGGCCCATCACCACAATCAGCAGCCAGTCGTTGGCCGAGAGCACGGCAGCAGGCTCAAGCGCCCAGTGGCACAACAAGGACAACACGCCCGACACCAGCCCAAACAGCCCCACCGCCGCTGTGTGAAACGCTGGCAGCCGTCGCGTGAGCAGTGAATACGTGCCCCAAATCAGGGCCGAGCCCAGGGCCAGCAGGTAGCCCCACGACCAGCCAGGTGCGCCACCGTCTGCCAGGTTTTGCCCGTCTGACCCGCCTGACCCGCCAAGTATCGCGATGGCCGCGCCCGCAAAGCCCGCCAGCGCCGCCGCCACGTGGCTGGCCTTCAGTCGCAGCCCCGGCAAGATGACTGGCGCCAGCACCACAATGAACAAGGGCCACAGGTAGTTGACCAGGTTCGCCTCCACCGGCGGCGCGATGCGCAAGGCCAAAAACAAGAGGAAGTGAAAGCCAAACAGGCCATACACACCCACGGCCAGGGTGCGCGCGGGCACCCGCCACTGCCGGGCCAACGGCCAAGCGGGCACGCTGCCGATGACGAGGGCCAGGCCAGTCAGCAAAAACGGCGGCACGTGTTTGAGACTCAGGCCCAGCGTGGCGAGCGTTGCCCACAACGCGATAGCACCCAGGGCGTAAAGCTTGGCGCTGGTATGGTTGGCACCGGTGTGTTTAGCGCTCATGCGTCTTGCTTGAAATGTGACTTAACGCGGATGGCGCTGCGCCGCGCGCCCTCGCGCAGGTCGGGGTGCAGGGTACTCATGGCGGCGGCCTGCTCCCAGAACGCCACGGCCATCTGGCGTGCCACTGCCTGCTCGTTGGCGAAACCCAAGAGCGAGGGCTGCTCTTGCATCGGCTCGGCAGACAACGCGCCATCGTGGATGCTGGGTCGCCATTTCATGGGGAGCATGTCGTACACGGGGGCGAGCTGGAAGAAGGGCTTGGCCACGTCGTCCACGAAGAAAGACAGATTGCCGAAGTGCATGTCGGTGTTGCCAATGAATCGGCCAAACTGTTGCAGGGTGACCACACGCGCCAGGTCTGGCTGGGACAAGCGGTTTTGGGCCACCAGGGCTTCGCAGGTGTTGGCCCAACTCAGCTGGGGTGTTTTGACAAACTCGCCGTGCACGGTTCCCGCCGAGACCACGTGGCGCTTGCCTTCAGCGCCCAAGCGGTCAAAGCGGCTTGACTCCAAATAGGTGCGGGTGGCCGTCTGCACGATGTGGCTCTCGGCCACGGCCAGGCCGTGGCTGCCCAAGACCTGAAGCGCGAGGTGTTCGAGGCGCAGCAAGTCGTGCCAGCGCTCGCCAAACAGTGTCCCTCGTGGTGGGGAGTATTTCACGATGAGGTGCCGGTAGCGGGTGCTGCCGCCACCAACCACATCACTGGTTTCAACCAAAAACTTGGGCTGCTCCCCGCCCGCGCTGGAGCCCGCAGGCAGCGCCGTTTGGATGGTTTGCACCAAGCTTTCGTAATGCTGCGCTCGCGCTTTCAAGTCAATGGGTGCTTCGGGCACGATGCGCCCCATCACCTCCCCGACCTGGAAGGCCCCCGGCGGTTCGTCAATGTGGTTGACCGCGAGGTACAACACCTGCTCGGCCGTCCAGGTGTCTGGGTCAGCGGGGAAGTCCGGGCGCACGCGGGTGTACTGGCGGCCCAAAAAGCCCTGGGGCCGCAGGGTTTGCAAGAACCACGGCAGTTGCCCGGGTTGGCTCAGCCAATCCTGCCCCGTGGCGCTCCGGATGTGGATTTGGCTGTTTTGTAGCTGCGTCAAGCGCCCGAAGTGCTCAATATATCCATTGGGCTGCGTCAACGCCAATGGCTGGTTTGCGGGCAGGCCCAGAATGGGCCTGGCCAATGCATACCGCGTGCTGCGCGCCGCGCCCAGCTTGCAAACTTGGTCACCCAGCTGGCCCAGCGCTAACGAAATGCTGGCCTGACTTTTCCGGGTGACGTTTTGCAGCGTTTGCGATGTGAGGGAAGGCGACACCCGCAATAAACCCAAAACCTGTTCAGTCAAGTGAGCATCGAGCAGGGAGTTGTTTTGAAAATTCGAGGTATTCATTAATAAATACTTTTACGTAAGTATCTATCAATAATTACATTTTGTCAATTTATGGATTGATTAATTAATAGATACATCACAATTCAACCCGTCAAAACCCCATGCGCCTGCTGGTCGGCGTGGTAGCTGCTGCGGACCATGGCACCTACTGCCGCGTGGCTGAAGCCCATTTCATAGGCCTTGGCCTCGAACATCTTGAAGGTGTCGGGGTGTACGTAACGCTTCACGGTGAGGTGGGCGCTCGAAGGCGCCAGGTACTGGCCGATGGTGAGCATGTCGATGTCATGGTCGCGCATGTCCTGCATCACCTGTAAGACTTCCTCGTCGGTTTCGCCCAGGCCGACCATGATGCCGCTTTTGGTCGGCACCTGCGGGTGCAGGGCCTTGAACTTTTTCAGCAGGTTCAGACTGAAGGCGTAATCGCTGCCGGGGCGGGCTTCTTTGTACAGGCGCGCCGTGGTCTCCAGGTTGTGGTTCATCACGTCGGGCGGGGCGGCTGTCAGGACTTTCAGCGCGCGGTCGTCGCGGCCGCGGAAATCGGGCACCAGCACTTCAATTTGCGTGCCGGGCGACAACTCGCGGATGCGCGAGATGCAGTCGACAAAATGCTGGGCGCCACCATCGCGCAGGTCGTCGCGGTCGACACTGGTGATCACCACATATTTCAACTTCAGCGCGGCGATGGTTTTGGCGAGGTTCAGCGGCTCGTTCACGTCCAGCGGGTCCGGACGGCCATGGCCCACGTCGCAAAACGGGCAGCGGCGGGTGCATTTGTCGCCCATGATCATGAAGGTGGCCGTGCCTTTGCCAAAACACTCGCCAATGTTCGGGCAACTGGCTTCTTCACACACCGTCACCAGCTTGTTTTGCCGCAAGATGTCTTTGATCTCGTAAAAACGCGTGCTGGGCGAGCCGGCTTTGACGCGGATCCAGTCCGGCTTTTTCAGCACCTCGCCCTGCACCACCTTGACCGGGATGCGCGAGAGTTTGGCACCGGCTTTCTGCTTGGCAGACGGGTCGTAGGTTGCGGCGGATTGCGGCTCTTTGACAACGGAAGTCATGAAATTGGTGGAGTGTTCGGTCAGCACCCATTCAGGGCGCAAGGTAAGCAACAAGCTTTTGGCTCAAAACATCCGCAGCCTCTTGCCAGGCAACGGATACCCCGATTGTAGAAAGGTCGACGGTTTGCAGGCCGGCATACCCGCAAGGATTGATGCGGGAGAAGGGCTCCAGGTCCATCGCCACGTTCAGCGCTACCCCGTGGTAGGTGAAATGGCGGCTGACCTTGATGCCCAAGGCGGCAATTTTCCCAAGCCCCGCAAAATTAATTGGGGTCAGATTCCAATTATCACTATTCGGAATTTTGAGCTGTGCGTGTGAAAACGGGGCGTCCAGCCGCACGTAAATGCCCGGCGCGCCGCGCACGCGGTGGCCCGTGACGCCAAATACGGCCAGCGTGCGAATCACCGCTTCTTCCAGCTTGAACACGTATTCCTTGACGAAATAACCGGCCCGTTTGAGGTCGATCATGGGGTAGGCCACCACCTGACCCGGCCCGTGGTAAGTGACCTGCCCGCCACGGTTGGTTTGAATCACCGGAATGTCGCCAGGGCTCAAGACATGCTCAAGCTTGCCCGCCAGGCCTTGGGTGAAGACCGGAAAATGCTCACATATCCATAGCTTATCAAGGTCATCCGGTGAGAGCGGGAGGCCTCTTTTTTGTGTGAAATCCTGCATGGCCGCATAGATCGGCAAATACTCGACCAAACCCAGGTCACAAACCTCCATCGTCATGCCAGCAACGCATCCAGTTGGCCAGCGGTGCCAACCCCCGCGCGTTCTTTGGTGATCTGGCCAAACAGGCAACGGCCCTTGCTGTTGCGCGCCCAGAGCTCGCCAACCTGCCTTTTTTCAATCTCATACGGGTCGTTCAACAAATGCGCGCCCTTGTACTCAACGACGGCAACGCGCCCGTCCAGCAATTCGGCGACAAAGTCGGGGTAAAACCGGCCCCTTGATGTTGCCAGTCCAAATCCGCAGGGCGCGGTCGTCAGGTTGCGCACCCAATGTTTGACCTTGGCATGGTTGTCCAGCAACTGGGCGCAGAAAAACTCTTCACCGCCGTCTTTCAAATCCGCCTGCACCGGGTAAAAGTGCTTGTTGAACTGGTACCGCCCGCCGTAACGTGAGCCGGCTGGCACGGGGTAACGGTTGGCCTCAAAAACCAGAGGCCGCGACCAGTCTGGCTCTATATCCCAGGCCTCTTCCAGTACCAGTTGCCGAAACTGGGCCTTGGCAGTCGTGTCTTTCAACTCCGCCACCCGCGCTTCTATGTCTTGCGCCAGCCGGAAACGGGTCTTGGCCAGGGTAAGCAGCGGCACGCCCTTTTCATGGATCAGGTAGTTGACCACGGCTGCGAAATAGGCTGTCCGCTGCCCCTGCGTCAGCTCGGGAAGTTTCTGGAACAGCGACTGATCCAGCCAGCGCACCAAGTCGTCGGCGGTGATGGTGCTGGAGCCGTAGTCAAAGGCGATCTGGCTGGCGTCGGCCGCCCGCAGGTTGACTTTGGCGTCCTTGAGGTAAATCTCAAACGTGTTGGACTGCTCCACCACCTGAAAACCTGGCAGCGCAATGGCTTGCGGCGTGAGCAAGTCCAGCTCCACCGCTTCCAGAACGGCTTGGCGCTCCAGCGGCCAAAGCTGGCCCTGCGGCGTGCTGCGGTAGCTCAGCGTGGGAATAGGCGCAAAACGTTCGCCCCGTGAGGCGGGCGAAGTCTGGGCGGCCACCAACGCGTTGTGTTGCGCCACTTTGGCCTGCACCTGTTCCTGCTTTTTGGGGCCGCGCACTTGGGCCACAAGGTGCGCTTCAATTTCCGGGCTGATGTGGCCCGTCAGCACCATGCTCTGAGCACCCCCGATTTCCTGCACTTCAATGCCCGGAACGTTTTGCAGTTCGGGCGGAATCGAAGTGGCAACAAAGGCGGTTGAAATGGGCGTGGGAGGCGCAGGTGCAGGCGTAGGGGCGCCTTCAAGCCCCTCGAAAAGCGGCAGGCTGGACTGCTGCACCACCATGGACGCCACATCCAGCGCCTCAAACCCCATGTTGTTAATAAGCCGGTCGGCCAGCTCGTGTGCGGCCGTTGAAAACTGCGCCTCGCACACATGCGCATAGGCGCGGTTCAGCGCATCGCGCCCGCGCCGGCTGGCATAGGGCATGCGCAACACGCGGCCCAGCAACTGTTCAACGGCAGTGGCGCTGGAAAGCTTTTGCAGCGAGCACAGCACATAGGCGAACGGGCAGTCCCAGCCTTCGCGCAGCGCCTGCACGGTGATGACGAAGCGCACCGGGCAGTCGTGCGCGGCCAAGTCCAGGCCCTCCAGCTCCCGCGTGTCGCCCGTGGCCACTTTGATCTGCTCGGGCGGAATATGCAGCTCGTCTTGAAGATGCTTTCGCAACGCGGCGGGCGGCACCTCGTCGTTTTCGTTTTGCGCCTGGAACAGCACGATGGGGCGGACGTAACCGTTGCCTGCGGCCTCATCCTTCAGCGCCTCGCCCTCCAGCGCGCGCTGGCTCTGCACGGCGGCAAACACCGCCTGCTGCCAGCCCTGGGGGTGCTCGGCCAGCGCGATGGGCAGCTTGATCATGGCCTCTGCCGCCAGCTCCTGCGCGCTCACGTGGTACAGCACATTGGTTTTGTGCGGGATAGGCGTAGCCGTCAGCTCCAGAATGGCGCTGGGGTTCAGCCGCTTGAGCGCGGTGAAGCTCTTGTCGGTCTTGGTGTTGTGCGCTTCGTCCACAATCAACAAGGGCTCGTGCAGCGCCAGCCAGTTGGCCAG
>JANMMR010000329.1:0-7193 GCA_031373455.1 Rhodoferax sp. | reverse complement strand
GCACGGTAACAAAATGTGTTCCCAATGCATGAATGGTGACGCGGTTTTCAAACACGTCGACCAGCGCCTGGTGCATGCGCCCGTCGCTGCAATCACCAGTTGCCACCACCCGGCCGGCATTCAGTACCACCAGATGATCGGCTTGCAACGCCATGCTGACCTCATGCAACACGCTGACCACCGTTTTCCCCGCTGCCGTCAATGCGCGAACGATCGCCAGCCAATCCGCCTGGTGCGGCGGGTCCAGATTGACCAGCGGCTCGTCCATCAGGTAAACCTCGGCCTCGCCCGCCAGCGCGCGCGCCAGCAGCACCCGCTGGCGTTCACCGCCCGAGAGCGTGCCCAAAGCGCGCTCACGCCAGGCCCAGGCTTGGGTGGCTACCAGCGCCCGCTCGCAGGCGGCCAGATCAGCGCCACTGGGCGCGGCCAGCCAAGGCTGGTGCGGCAAACGCCCGAGCATCACCACATCGAGCACGCTCAATTCTTCACCACCGTGTTCGTGTTGGCCGAGCCAACTGAGCTTTTGTGCGCGTTGCCGGGCAGGCCATGCAGGCAAAGCCTTGCCAAGCAGGTTTACCTTGCCGTTGTATGGCAGCAGCCCCGCCATCACCTTGAGAAGCGTGGATTTGCCGGCGCCATTCGGGCCGACCACACTGGTCCAGCGCCCGGCCGGGAAATCGAGGTTGACGCCGTGAAGCACCGCAACCGCGTTGAGCCGGGCTTCCACCGATGTGGCCGACAACGCCATTGTTGTCATGGCAAAGTGGCGCCGGGCCTGCGCCGGTGCATCAACCACAGCAGGTAACTGCCGCCCAACACAGCCGTCATCACGCCCACCGGCAATTCCTCAGGGGCCATCACCCATCGTGCCAGGATATCGGCCGCCATCAGCAACAAACCGCCCATGAGGCTGCTCAACATCAGCAGGGGGCCATGGGTCGACTTGACCACAGCGCGCACCAGGTGGGGTGCCGCCAAGCCGACAAACGCAATCAGGCCGGTCTGTGCCACCGCTGTGCCGGTGGCCAGGGCCAGAATGGCCACCAGCGCTGCACGCATTGGCACCAGCGGCAAACCCAGGCTCACCGCCGTGGCCTCACCCAGAGCCAGGCCATCGAGCACGCGGCTCAAACCCCAGGCCACCGCCATGCAAGGCAACAAAACAACCAGCAACAAAATGCAGGCGCTCCAGCCAATGAAACCCGTGCTGCCCAGGGTGTAGACCTGCATGGCCTGCAAAATACCGGGTGAGGCCAGCGCGACCAACTCCTTGATGGCACCCAGCACCACACCCACGATCACGCCCGCCAACAGCAGGCGCATGGTGTGCTGCACCCCTTTGGCCAGCATCAGTGTCAACAGCACACCGCAGACGGCACCTAGAAAACCGGCGCCGGTGAGGCCCAGTTGCACCAGCCAACCCGCCTCCTCAAGCGGCAAGGCCCGGCTGGCGCCCGCATAAAACGCCAGTACCAACGCCACGGCAAGTGACGCGCCGCTGGCACTGCCTAGCAAAAATGGGTCCGCCAGGGGGTTGCGAAAAAGCCCCTGCGCCACGGCGCCGGCCAGCCCCAGCAAGGCACCCGTGGCCCAGGCGCCCAAGGTGCGTGGGAAGCGGATGTCCCACACCACCTGCCAGGCCACCGGGTCGCTGGCCGCCTGCAACACACTCTCAAAACCGGCACTGCCGACACACAGCCCGAGCAGCAACAAGGCAGCGGCAGCGGCCGAGAGGCCAGCGGCCAAGGTCAACACCTTTCGTATCACAGCACCTTCTCCATGAGGCACCGCGCCATCATTTGCGCGCCCTCAGCCATGCGCGGGCCGGGACGCACCAGCACGTCAATCTCTTCGGGTGTATAGCGGCAAATCCGGTTTTCCCGAATGGCGCGGATGTTTTGCCAGCCCGGGCGTTTGGCCATCGAACCCGCGTCCAGTGCGCTGGTGATGATCACGTCCGGGTTCGCCCGCACCACGAATTCGGGGTTGAGTTTGGGAAACACCCCCATCGACGCCGGCACAATATTCTGGACACCAAGGCGCGCCAGCGTTTCACCAATGAACGAGGCCTCGCCCGCACCGTGCGGCGCGTTGCTGACCGGGAAAAACACACGGGCAGACCGAGACGACGCGGGCATGGCCTGGGCCGTTGCACTGATGGACGCGTCAATGCCCCGCCAAAGCGCCGAAGCATCGGCGACTTGCAGCAACTGCGCAAGCTGCTCAATCACCGAGCGCATTCCGGCGTGGGTTTTGGGCTCCAGCGCGACCACCTTGATGCCCAGCGATTCGAGGCGCTGCGCCGCGCGGGACGAGCTGGCTAGCAGCACCACGTCAGGCTTCTGGGCCACCACGGCTTCGATGCCGGGGTCCAGCCCGCCACCCATTTGGGGCAGCTTTTTCAGAGCGGCCGGGTAATTGGAATAACGGTCCACACCGACGAGCCGGGCGCATTGGCCCAGCGCACACACGGTTTCCGACAACGACGGCAGCAGACTCACGATGCGTTGCGGTGTTTTGTCAAAACGCACGGTGACACCCCGGTCGTCAATGATCTCGAAGGCGCTCGCTTGCACCGCGCAAAACAAGCCGAAAAAAAACGCTGCCCAGCGCCACACGCAGCTAACCAGCCCGCTATCCATATTCGCGTGCCCATTGCGAAATGATGCGATGCAGTTGCGCTACGCCGTCGGTGAGGGCCGCAGGGCCGGGCTGCAAAATGTCTGCGGATTTGATTTCAAACAGTTGCCGGCTTTTGACCGCGCCCACATCTTGCCAACCCACACGCGCTGCCACTTTTTCTGCGCGGAACTTCTTGCCGCACCAGCTGCCAAAAATGATGTCGGGGTTGCGCCGCACGATTTCCATGCCGTCGGCAATGATGCGGTTTTTGCCCAGCGATTCGGTCGAGAGTTCGGCGAAACAATCATCCCCGCCAGCCACACCCACCAGTTCCGAAACCCAGCGGATGGCGCTGATGTGCGGCTCATCCCACTCCTCAAAATAGACTTTCGGGCGGCGAGTGAGGTTGGCTGCCGATTCGCCAATGGCATCCAGGTCTCGGCAGATGCCGTCAATGAGCACCTGGCCGAGCGAGGCCTGCCCCACCATCGCCGCTACCTGCGTCATCATCGACAGTATTTCGCTCATGCTGCGCTGGTTGAACACCGTCACCTGGATGCCGGCGCGGATCAACTCGGCCGCAATGTCGGCCTGCAAGTCGGAAAAGCCGAACACACAATCGGGCTTGAGCGCGAGGATCTTGTCGATCTTCGCGCTCAGGAAAGCGCTGACCCGGGGTTTCTCCGCGCGCGCCCGTTTGGGCCGCACGGTGTAGCCGGAGATGCCCACAATGCGGTGTTCCTGCCCCAACAGATAGAGCCACTCCGTCGTCTCCTCGGTGAGGCAGACGATGCGTTGCGGGGCGCGGTCAACCGGCATTGAAAGCTAACGGACAGGTTGCCAGGTCAAACCGGCAAACACCCGCGTGCCACCTGTGTTGTAGCCGTAAACGGTTTCGTACCGGGCATCGAGCAGGTTGTCGATGCGGCCGAACAGCTTTACCGCAGGCGACCATTTGTACGAAACCGAAATATCGGCCACCGTATAGGCGCTCAGCTTGTTGACGCCGTCCATGCGTTCTGAGGCGTAGCGAACCTTTCCGCCCAAGCCCCAGGCGCCCATGGCTTGCTCGACGCCCAGATTCGCCAGGGTTTGGGCGCGGCGGTTCAAGCGCGTGTTGGTGGTCAGATCCATCGGGTTCTGCGCCGTATAGCCACCGGTGACGGCGGTGTCGCCGAATTTGCCGCGGTAGCTGATTTCTGCGCCGTTGTTGCGCGCCTCATTCACGTTCACGCTGTTGAAAAATGCGTCCAGGCCGATCAGGTCCTTGAAGCGGTTGTCAAACAGCACCAGGCGCACTTCCTGAGTGGCCGTGGCGTATTGCAGGGCGATTTCGGCTGACTCCACTTTCTCTGGCCGCAGGTTGGCGTTGCCGCCAAAGGGGAAATACAGGTCGTTGAAGGTCGGCGCGTTGAAGCCGGTGGATGCCTGTGCGCTCAGGCGCCAGGCGTCGCTCAGGCGAAACCCGTACCCGGCCAGCCAAGTCGATGCGCTGCCGAAATCACTGTATTTGTCCTGCCGCAGATTCAGCTGCACCTGATGTCGCTCGAATTCACCCAAATAACCCAGGCGAAGCGAATCCTGGGTACGCGAAGCGCTGTTGTACACCGTATCGCTTTGAATGGATTGGCGGGTGGACTCCACGCCGGCCGTGAGGTTCTGCCCGGGGGCGAGCTGCCAGCGCAATCCTGCGCTGGCGCCCTCGCCTTTTGAATTGACAAAATAGGGGAAAGCCGTGATGTCGGCGTTGAGACGATCAGCCTGGCTGGTGAGCGCCACATCCAGCGCAAGGGCGCTGCCAAGCTTGAACTGGCCGGTCAAGGCGGCGCCCTGGAGGTGGAAGCGGGACTGGTCGGTTTGCGTGGAAGGGCCAAACTGGCTGTCGTAGGCCGTAACACCAGTCGATTCGCGCGCAGAGAGGCCAATTTTCCCGATGCCAATGTCCTGCGACACGCCGAAAGACCAGGAACGGCGCGAATAGGCGTCGTCGTCGGGGTTGGTGCCGGGGCGTTTGAGTTGGTCAATGGCGTTGAAGCTGTCGTCCTTGAGCGTGTCGGCGGTAAACGACAAACGCGTGCCGGTGCCCAGCTTCACGCCCACGCCGGCCTGAATCTGCCCAAAGCCGCGCGAACCGGCCTGGACGGTGATGCCGCCATAGGGCACGTCAGTGGCCTCACGCGTAAAAATCTGGATCACGCCGCCCAGCGCGGAGCTGCCGTAAAGCGCCGAGACATTGCCGCGCACGACTTCAATGCGCTCGATATTGGACAGCGGGATGTGCTCCAGCGCAGCCGTATTGAAGTTCAGGTTGTTGACCGGCACGCCGTCAACCAGCACCAGGGTGTGGCGCGACTCCGCGCCACGGATGAAGGCGGTGGCCAGGGTGCCGCTGCCGCCGGTTTGTGCCCACTCCACGCCGGTTGCGCCTTTGAGCAAACCGGGCAGGTCAATCGCCTGCGAACGCTCGATGTCGTCTCGCGTCAGCACCAGATTGGCCTGCAGGGCGTCGCGCGTGCGCTGCTCCAGGCGGCTGGCGGTGACCACGGTGTCTTTGAGTTGAACCTGCGCAATCGAGGGAAATGCGAGGGCTGTTGCCAATGCGGCGGCGGTTGGCAACGCGGCCAATGGTGTGGAGAGGGAACAGATTTTCATGATGGTAGAAAAGTGCAAAGTGCCGTCGCCGTCGTCCCCGACAGCGCATGGGCGGAACTGGACAGCGCTCAAAGGCAACGCGCGTCCACCGTGTTGGCCGGTATCCGGGCTGACGGCACAACCTCCATCGCCTTCCCGGGCGCGTGTTCGAAAACGCCCAGTGGCTGAATGATGAAGGCTGGGTTGGCGCAAAACCGCTGGAGGTTTTGTGCCAACCCGTCCGTTTGACCGTTGCGGGGGCAGCGCAGGCAGGCGAATTCCAGTGACGAAACCCGCTCCTGCTTCCCGTTGAACTGCGGCATGTGAACCACACCGCGAGCACCAACCCTTTGATTTTAGGCGCTATTTCGGTCGCAAACCCTACAATGCGGGTCTATGCCGAACCAGGTCCACATTGAGCAGATCGCCGAGCGCGTTGAGCGCCTGCTGGTTCGTTATGAAGAGCTGCAGCGCACCAACACGCTGCTGGCGGCGCAGGTTGAGAGCCTGACGCAGGAGCGCGATTCGTTCAAGTCGCGCCTGGGTGCTGCCCGCGCACGGGTCGACACGCTGCTGGAGCGCCTGCCCCAACCCAATGGGCACCCCCACGGCAACGACAGCAGCAAAGCCAGCGCATGAAACAGATTGAAGTGCAGATCATGGGGCAGAGTTACCTGCTGGGCACACCCGAAGGCGGCGAATCCCAATTGCTCGACGCGGTGGAACGCGTTGACACGGCCATGTGCAAGATCCGCGACGCCGGCAAGGTGCGCGCGCGCGAACGCATCGCCGTGCTGGCCGCCTTGAACCTCGCGTTTGAATTGCCTGGCCACACCAGCTTGCCGGCCAAAGGGCAAGTGTCGGCTGCGGGCGCGGCTGATCCGCTGCTGGCGGCAGGCAACCCCTCGCAGAGCGGCGCCAGCGATCCCCTGCTGCGTTCGCTGCTGGAGCGGCTCGACAGCGCGCTGGGTGATGACGGCCGCCTGATTTAATCTCGATTTCCATCGGCAGCGGGTCGCGGTTTCGTCCTAGAATGAACCGTCTGCGGTGCCATCGGGCTTTATATTTCTGCAACCAATGATCGAAAGATCTCGGGCTTGGAACATCACTGATCAGGCGTGAACGTCTCGCGTCAGACGGTCCCAACGTTGAGTTGACCTCGCCCACCTGAACCGTGGTTCAGGATGCCGGTCTGGTGGAACTCCGCAGACACCTTCCTTGGACGGACTTCAAAACAAGGCGATAGCCGCGTTGCAACTCCTTGCCGTACCTGAAGTACTGTCTTCGTCCCACCCGAAAATAGTGGCCTTGCTCTCGCCTTGTTGTGAAATCCGAATTTCCGGTGAGCCCCCACAAACCGATTCCCATCAATGATCGATCTTTATTATTGGCCCACCCCCAACGGCTGGAAACTCTCCATCATGCTCGAAGAGTGCGGCCTGCCTTACCGGCTGGTGCCGGTCAACATCGGAAAAGGTGAGCAGTTCACGCCCGAGTTTCTCGCCATCAGCCCCAACAACCGCATGCCCGCCATCGTGGACCACGCGCCCGAACCCACCAAACCCGGAGGCGGCGCACCCATCAGCGTATTTGAAAGCGGCGCCTGCCTGCTTTACCTGGCCGAGAAAACCGGCAAGTTTGGCGGCACCGATCTGCGTTCAAGGTATGCCGTCACGCAGTGGTTGATGTGGCAGATGGGCGGCCTGGGGCCCATGGCCGGGCAGAACGGCCACTTCCAGCTCTACGCGCCGGAAAAAATCCCCTACGCCATCGAGCGTTACAGCAAGGAAGCCGACCGCCTCTATGGCGTGCTCGACGCGCAACTTGCGCGCACTGGCGCGTTCGTGGCGGGGGCAAACTATTCGATTGCCGACATGGCCATCTTCCCGTGGATCCGAACCTGGAAGGCGCAGAAGATGGACCTGCCGAAATTCCCGCAC
>JANMMR010000321.1:0-3582 GCA_031373455.1 Rhodoferax sp. | reverse complement strand
TGGCTGCTGTGGCTCTCCAATACCTTCCAGCCCGACATCATGATGTATTACTACCCCGAGCGGTATGTGAGCAGCCATGACGCGGAAGTCATCAAGGGCGTCTCCGCGCAAGCCCAAGCCCGCATCAGCGGCCACCTGGCGCAACTGGACGACGAACTGGCACGCGTCAACAGCGCCATCCTCACCCGCAGCAAGGCCAGTGACGACCTGGACGAAGATGATGGCTGGTTTTTGGGCCAGCGTTATTCGATTCTGGACGCCTACGTATTTGTCTTGTGCCGATGGACGCGCGGTTTCACCAGCGGCCCCGCGCGCAGCTACGAGCGCCACCTGGGCCCCTACCTGCAACGCATGTTGGCCCGCCCCGCCGTGCAACGCGTGATCGCCACGGAGAAGTTGCAGCCGCCGTTGGTTTGAACCTGTGGCCTCGGCGCCCGTGATGGGATCAGGACGCTCGAGCCGATCAGGCCGCTGGTGCGGATCAGGCCGACGGGGCACTCGGCTCCGCGGCTGTCCCCCGCAGCGGCCTTCGCCGACTGCTCCGCCTTTATGCCGCTGCGCCGAGCGCCCCGTCGACCTGATACGGTTTGACGGGTGGGTGGTCAACCGGTGAAGACAAAAGGGGGAGGACTATTTTGAGCTCCTTTTTGGTTAACAATGCTATTGTATATATAGCATATGACGCAATAAATACGTGATTTACGTGCCAATTTTTTCGAAAATTTGACACCAAGCCGTCGAATCCTGTCCATGTCCCCCATTTTGGGTGTTTTCTGCTTGACAAGCCGACCCACTGTCGGCACCCTCGGTCTAGTATCCGAACCGATTCGTTAGATCCCGAGGACGCGATCATGCCACCCAGTTCACACAAAGACAACGCAGGTGTAATTGCACCAGCTCCGGTCATATATGGCTTAGGCTTTGCTCTTGGACTGGCCGCTGAATTCATACTACCCACCGTGCCTCTACCTCGGACGGTTGCACTTTGGCTCGGAGTCGTCATCATTGCGCTTTCAATCCCCATCGTCATTTCAGCGTTCAAAGCACTTGCTCGAGCACGAACGACCTTTGACGCACGAAAGCCCACGAGCACCATCGTCAGCGATGGAGCGTTTCAGTACACCCGCAATCCGACGTACCTGTCACTTACGTTGCTACACGTAGGTCTCGCATTGGTCCTGGGCTCGCCTTGGGTCCTGCTCATGGTCGTGCCGGCTGTAGCGCTCACGCAGTGGGGCGTTGTCCTGCGCGAGGAGCGGTACTTAGAAGCAAAGTTTGGTGAAGAGTACCGTCGTTACAAGACGAACGTTCGCCAGTGGCTATGAAGTCGCGGTCTAACCCTTTTAGAAGGACTTCCAAATAAGTCAGGTGCGGTATTTGGATTTCGGTATTCGGTTTTCTTCCTTGATAAATGGTATTCCTGCAGTACTGTGATCACAAGCTGCGGTTAAACGGGAAACAGACTGCTCATCTAGAGACGGCCTTGTTGCACCGTGGTGGGTGCGGACCCAGATACGAACCGCTGACCTGATCCGGTCGAAAGTGACGGATGTTCAACCGTTGCAGAAGAACTCCCGTTATTGACGGGGAGGTCGGGATGGGTAGCGCAGCGAAATAAAGGAGGAGCAGTCGGCGAAGGCCGCTGCGGGGGACATTCGCGGAGCTACCCGCCCCGGCCTCACCGGTTCGCCCACCACCAGTCCGGAATAACTGCCCCCGAAACGCTCGGTAAATTCACCGCCCGCCACGCGCCAGGTAACGCTTGCGCCAGAAAAAAGTCACCGTCGCCACCGCCACGGTGACCATCACGCCGAAGGTCCACCAGAACGCGCCTTTCATGTGGATCAGCGGCATGAACTCAAAATTCATGCCGAAAAAGCCGGTGATCAGGTTCAGCGGCAAAAAGATGGCCGTCAACACCGTGAGCGTGCGCATGATCTCGTTGGTGCGGCTGCCTTGCACGCTGAAGTGGATCTGCACCGCCGTCTCGGCACTTTGCTCCAGGCGGCGCACGTGGTGCACCACGCGTTCGATATGTTCGAGCACGTCGCGGCTGCGCACGTGCAGCAGGTCGCGCTCGCGCATTTGCGCCTGCGAGTTGGCGTCGGGCCAGGTTTTGAGCGACTCGATCCAGTCCTGCACGGCGGCGCGCTGGTCTTCACACACTTCGTCCAGGTAGTGCAGGCTGCGCCGGGCCTCCAGCAGCGAGCGCCAGTTGCTGAAACGCGTGCGCGGGTTGATCAGCTCGCTCTCCCAATGGTCCAGCTGGTGCGTCAATTCACGGCGCAACTCGAGAAAGCCGTCCACCATCAGGTTGATGATGCGCAGCATCAGGTCGGCCGGGCTGGCGGGCAGGCGGCCGGCGCCCAAACGGCCGTCGGCCGAGCGCAGGTCAAGTGGCGCGGTGCTCAGCAGCCTGGCCGCGAAGGCGTCGCGCACGGCGCAATCGGTCGGGTGCACAGTGAGCAACACGCGGTCAAACACCGCAAACCCGACCGGGCTGGTGTCGATGCGTTTGAGGATCGGCGGGCCGCCTTTGGCCAGGGCGGCATTGCCAGGGAGCAAGGTTTCTGCCTTGGCGTCCAGCGTGCCGGCGGCCAGGCGGCGAAACACCAGCACATCGTATTGCGAGGTGAAGTCGAAATGCGAAGGCAGGTGGTTGTTGATCAGGTCTGAGATGTGCAGATCCACCAATTGCGTGCCGCACAGCGTTTGCAGGCAGGCCTGCACCTGGGCCTGCGCCACTTCGAACTCGCGGCGTGCGCAGGCGATCCAGACGTATCCGGTATCACCCAGCGCACTGGGCAATTCGCTGCTTTCGGCGACGGCGCTGGCGGTGATCCTGAAGACGCGCATGGTCAGTGGCTGAAGTTTCCCGTTGGTCGTGTGGCCAGAGTTGCGGCTTAAATTTTAGGCAACAAACGCGCGGCATCCCGGGCGAAGTAGGTGAGCACCCCGTCGGCCCCGGCGCGTTTGAAGGCCAGCAGACTCTCCAGCATCACGGCGTCGTGCTCGAGCCAGCCGTTTTGCGCGGCGGCCTTGAGCATGGCGTATTCACCGCTCACTTGGTAAGCGAAGGTGGGCACGTGAAACTCGTCTTTGACGCGGCGCACGATGTCCAGGTACGGCATGCCGGGCTTGACCATCACCATGTCGGCGCCTTCGGCGATGTCGATGGCGACTTCGCGCAGTGCTTCGTCGGAATTGCCGTGGTCCATCTGGTAGACCTTTTTATTGGCGCGGCCCAGGTTGCCCGCTGAACCCACAGCGTCACGGAACGGGCCGTAAAAGGCGCTGGCGTATTTGGCGCTGTAGGCCATGATGCGGGTGTGGATATGGCCTTTGGCCTCCAGCGCCTGGCGGATCGCGCCGATGCGGCCGTCCATCATGTCGCTGGGGGCCACAATGTCCACACCGGCGCTGGCCTGTGTGAGCGCTTGCTTCACCAGCACCTTAACGGTTTCGTCGTTGAGGATGTAATTGGAGGCGTCCAGCAGGCCGTCTTGCCCATGGCTGGTGTACGGGTCGAGTGCCACGTCGGTCATGATGCCGAGCTCGGGGAAGCGTTTTTTCAGCTCACGC
>JANMMR010000312.1:0-3443 GCA_031373455.1 Rhodoferax sp. | reverse complement strand
CCGTGCATCGGGTCCATCACGTTGTCGATCACGTAGCGGTAGTCGCCGCGCCATTCGGTGTAACACAGGAAATGGCTCCATTCGGGGTTTTCCAGCTCGTCGGGCAGCTTCAAGGGCGGCGGCGCATCGACCGGGTGGCGGCTGTTGTACAGCCACAGCGCGCCAAACGCGTCTTGCACGTGAAAGGCGCGGGCGGCGCGCGTGCCCTCCAGGGTGCAGCCGGGGCTGGCCGGCACTTTGGTCACCATGCCGTCGCAACGCACCTCAATGCCGTGGTAGGGGCAGGCCAGGCGATCGCCCAGGTTCACGCCCATCGACAGCGGTGCGCCGCGGTGCGGGCAGTGGTCTTCCAGCGCGTGGGGGTCACCTGCGGCATCGCGCCACAGGGCAAACTTCCAGCCCAGGCGGCGCAGGGACACCGGGCGCTCCTTGAGGAAACCCGAAGGGCAGATGGGGTACCAGAGGTCGTACAGGCCGCGCCCGAGCAGGGCCTCGGCATCCTGGCTGGTGGCGACGGCGTGGTTTTCAGGTGACGAGTTGGCGTTCATGTCAAACCCCCAGTGTCTTGATGGTGGCCTGGAAGGAGTCATCCGTCCAGGGCTGGCCGTTGGGTCCGAGCGGGCCGGTTTTGTTCAACTGCGCCACCAGCGCTGCCAGCTCCCAATGGCCAGCCCCGAAAGCGCGTTCGATGGCGTCGCCCAGCAGGTCTTCGTAGCTGGTCGCGGGGCGCGTGCGGGCCTGGTGCGGGTCGAGGTAGCGCTCGATGTGGCGCTCTGGATTGCGCCCGGGCAGAGCGCGGATCGGGATGGTGTTCATGCTGTTCTCGGCTTTCAAACTTTGCAAAGGGTGGCTATTTGGCAGTTATTCGGCGGTTATTGGCCGCCATTCCTCACGCGCTCCCGGATGCGTTCGCGCACCGGCAGGAAGTCATAACTCACAAAACACTCGGTGCTGAACACGCCCCACGCGCTGCGTTCGAGCTCGAGGTTGATAAGTGGGATCAAACCGGGTGGCGTCTCGACCACCACAATCTGCCCAAACCCCACGGCCACGTTCCACGACACCACGCGGGTCCCTTCAATCGGGAAACGGCTCCACCAGTCTTTCGCCTTGAGCCGGGACTGGATGGCGTCCAGGTCATGGCGCTGGTCGTGTTTCAGGAAAATGGTGAGCAACACCCGGCCTTCGCCGGATTCTGTCGATGAGGACGATAGGGTGGGTGATGCAGCAGTTTGGACCATGGTGCCAGCCTACTCGGCGCTGATGTTTTTGGCTTTGATGATCTTCGCCCACTGCGCCGTTTCCGCGCGCAGGTGGGTGGCAAACGCGGCTGGTTTCATCACCACGCCGCTCAAGGACTGGGCGGCGAGCTGGGCGCGGATGGCGGGTGTGCCCAAAATCTCGGCGGCGTCTTTGGCCAACTGCTCGGCCACAGCAGGCGGCGTGCCGCCGGGTGCCAATACGCTGTACCAGGAGGTCACGACGACGCCGGCGATGCCTTGCTCGGCCAGCGTGGGGATCTCGGGCGCGCTGCTGCTGCGGCTTGAATCGGTGAGGCCAATGGCGACCAGTTTGCCGCTCTTGATGTGGCCCATCACGGCGGGCAGGTTGGAGAACATCAAAGGCACGGTGCCGCCCAGCACATCGGTGAGCGCGGGGCCGGTGCCTTTGTAGGGCACGTGCAGCAGGTCCACGCCGGCCTGGCTGTTGAAGAGTTCACCGGCCAGGTGCAAACCACTGCCAACACCGGGCGAGGCGAACGACAAGGTGCCCGGCTTGGCCTTGGCCAGCGCCACCAGCTCTTTCGCGTTTTTGACATTCAGCCCCGGGTGCGCCACCAGCACGTTGGGTGCCGTGGCGAGCATCGTCACCGCGGTGAAATCACGCTCAATGTTGAACGGGAAGTTCGGCATCAGGGTTGGATTGATCGTCAAATTGCCCGCCGGAATCACCAGCAGTGTGTGGCCATCGGATTTGGCCTTTTTGACCTTGTCCATGCCGATGTTGCCGGCCGCGCCGGGCAGGTTTTCGACCACCGCCGTTTGTTTGTAACGCTCGGCCAGGCCGGTGGCCAGCAGGCGCGCGAGGGTGTCGATGGGGCCGCCCGGCGGGAAGGGCGCGACGATTTTGAAACCTTCGCTGCCGAGGGCTGGCGCCTGGGCCTGGGCGTGTGCCGACCTTACTGGCACAAGCGCTGCGAGTGCGGCCAGCACGCACAGGCCAGCGGCTATCAGGGCGCGCGGTGCGATTCGCTTCGTGACATGCATGGTTTACCTCTTTTCCGTCAAAAACGCGCCACCCGCCTTGGCCAGCGGTTGGCGCCGGGTGTGGCCGTCCAGCCCGCCGTCTACGGCCCATTCGGCGAAAACCTCCGGCCCGGACTGCAGTTCGCGCGACTGCCACTTGGCCGTGAGGTGGTCTTCGTCGGCGTTGTACTCGATCAGGCCGCCACACGGGTTCTCAAAATACCAGAAATAGGCGGAGGAGATCGGGTGGCGGCCCGGCCCGAGTTGCGTTTTCCAGCCGCAACGGCTCATGTGCAGCCCGCCGCCAAACACCTCGTGGATGTCGCGCACGGTGAAGGCGACATGGTTGAGGCCTTTGGCTTTGCCCGGCACTTGCAAGAGGAACAGGTCGTGGTGGCCGCCCTCTTGCGCGCAACGCATGAAAACGCCTCGGCCGGGGTAACGGTCAGACGTGACGAAACCCAGCTTCGCGTAAAACGCCTCGGCCGCGTCAAGGCAATCGCTGAAGAGCACCACGTGACCAATTTCAACCGGAATCGCGCGCTCGTACACCGGCGAGGGCGCATCGATGCGTTGCGGGTTGCCATAGGGGTTAAACGGAGCGCCCTGAATGTCCAGCGGGCGCTTCACGCTGACTTGAAACTTGATGGTTAATCCGTGTGGATCGGATATTTTAAGGCAATTTATCTTTGAAATGTCACTTTTTTGATAGCTAATTTTATAGACAATTCGTGACTTATCTGCCAAAATTTTTATATTTTTCAGAGATTTATAATTATTTAGTCCCCAAACCACTTCCCGCAGTGTCGGGCCGGCTTCAAAGGCTGGCGCCAGGCTGGCGTCGTCGGGTTTTTTCACGATCACCCGAGCGCCGTTTTGGGTTTCCCAAACCTGGCGGCGGTCGTCATCGACACACGGCGTCAAGCCCCAGTCGGCGAAAAAGCGGCGCGTGTCGTCCCAGTTCTGCTGCGTGCCGTCGGTGCTGTAAGTGATGGCATCAATGCCCTCAATGGCATTGATTTCAACGCCATGGCCCTCAGCGGCGTTGGGTTGGCTGGTGGTGTCGTGGTTCATGGTGCGCTCGTCAATTCAAATTCTGTGGCCCGGCCCAGGGCAAGGGGGCGTCGTTGAGGCCCCAGTAATAACTCTTTTGCGTCATGTATTCGGCGATCGACGCACGGCCTTTCTCGCGGCCCA
>JANMMR010000204.1:0-3541 GCA_031373455.1 Rhodoferax sp. | reverse complement strand
GCTCGCGCTTAATAGCTACGAAAATCGCGTCTATCAAATCTGGTTGGCTGCCTTGGGCATTTTGTCCAACACGCTGGCGGCAGAGGGGCAATTTTCCGACGGGCCGCCCCTAGGAAAATTAGCCCCCTTGGGGGGCAGCGCACCACGCGCAGCGGGAAGCGTGGGGGCCCTATCCTCATGAAACATGCACGGTTTGCCTACGCAGGCGCGATTCATGATGCCACCGAGCGCGACGGCGCCCTGCTGCTCGCCGATGGCCGCTCGGTTTCCTTGAACGACGTCGTCTGGCTGCCACCCCTCAAACCCGTGCCGCAGGCCCGAACCATATTGGCGCTGGGCCTGAACTATGCCGACCATGCCAAGGAGCTCGAATTCAAGGCCCCCGAAGAGCCCCTGGTATTCGTCAAGGGCGAGGCCTCCCTGATGGGCCACCGCGGCTTCACGCGCCGGCCGGCGGACGTGAAATTCATGCACTACGAATGCGAGCTCACCGTGGTGATCGGCAAGACGGCACGCCGCGTGAAGCGTGACGACGCCTACGACTTCGTCGGCGGCTATACGGTCGCCAATGACTTCGCCATCCGCGACTACCTGGAGAACTGGTACCGCCCCAACCTGCGTGTCAAAAACCGCGACACCTGCACGCCGTTGGGGCCGTTACTGGTGGACGCGGCCGACATCCCCAACCCGCAGGCGCTGGCCTTGCAGACCACGGTCAATGGCAAGATCACCCAGTCCGGCAACACCAAAGACATGATCTTTGACGTGCCGTTTTTGATCGAATATTTCAGCAGCTTCATGACGCTGCAACCCGGCGATTTGATTTTGACCGGCACGCCCGACGGTGTGGTCGATTGCCAACCCGGCGACGTGATCGTGACCGAAATCGAGTCGGTCGGCGCCCTTGTTACCACCATGGAGAGAATGTTGTGAGAGTCGACCATTTGATCAACGGCAAGGCCGTCGCCAGCAGCGTCACGTTTGAGACCGTCAACCCCGCCACACAGGAAGTGCTGGCCGAAGTGGCGGCCGGGGGCGAGGCCGAAATCAACGCCGCCGTCGCTGCCGCCAAGGCCGCTTTCCCCAAGTGGGCCGCCATGCCCGCGCCGCAGCGCGCCAAACTGGTCCGCAAGCTGGGTGATCTGATCGCCGCCCACGTGCCTGAGATCGCGCAGACCGAAACCAACGACTGCGGCCAGGTCATCAGCCAAACCGGCAAGCAGCTCATCCCTCGCGCGGCAGACAATTTTTACTACTTCGCCGAAATGTGTACGCGTGTAGACGGCCACACCTACCCGACAGAGACGCATTTGAACTACACGTTGTTCCACCCGGTGGGCGTGTGCGCGCTCATCAGCCCCTGGAATGTGCCCTTCATGACGGCCACCTGGAAGACCGCGCCGTGTCTGGCCTTTGGCAACACAGCCGTGTTGAAGATGAGCGAGTTGTCACCCCTGAGCGCCACGCGCCTGGGTGAGCTGGCGTTGGAAGCGGGCATACCACCCGGCGTGTTCAACGTGGTGCACGGCCTGGGCAAAGACGCGGGCGAGCCGCTGTGCAGCCACCCCGACGTGCGGGCCATTTCCTTCACCGGCTCCACCGCCACCGGCAACCGCATCGTCAAGGCGGCGGGCCTGAAAAAATTTAGCATGGAGCTGGGCGGCAAGTCGCCGTTTGTGATTTTTGACGATGCCGACATGGCCCGCGCGCTCGACGCCGCCGTGTTCATGATTTTCAGCAACAACGGCGAACGCTGCACGGCCGGCAGCCGTATCCTGGTGCAGCAGTCGATTTACGCCGACTTTGTGGCGAAGTTTGTCGAGCGCGCCAAACGCATCACCGTGGGCGACCCGCTGGATGAAACAACCGTCGTCGGCCCGATGATTTCTCAGGCGCACCTGGCCAAGGTGCGCAGTTACATCGAACTCGGCCCCAAGGAAGGCGCGACGATGCTGTGCGGCGGGCTGGACCGGCCTTCGTACGCACCGGAACTGGCTGCACGGGTCGCCAAAGGCAACTACGTTTGGCCCACGGTGTTTGCCGATGTGGACAACCGCATGCGCATCGCACAGGAAGAAATCTTCGGCCCGGTGGCCTGCCTGATCCCTTTCAAGGATGAGGCCGACGCCATTGCCAAGGCCAACGACATTCAATACGGTTTGAGCAGCTACGTGTGGACCGAGAACCTGGGTCGCGCGCACCGCGTCGCCGCTGCAGTGGAAGCTGGCATGTGTTTCGTCAACAGCCAGAACGTGCGCGACCTGCGCCAGCCGTTTGGCGGCACCAAGGCCAGCGGCACGGGGCGTGAAGGCGGCACCTGGAGTTACGAAGTCTTCTGCGAGCCGAAGAACGTAGCGGTTTCTTTGGGTTCGCACCACATTCCACATTGGGGTCTGTGAGATGAGCCTCTATACGGTACAGAAATTTTTGTACCACCTGAACCGCGAGGCACAGGTGCAGCGGCGCTTCAAAGACGACCGCGCCACGCTGCTGGACGAATACGATTTGAATGCCGAAGAGCGCCAGGCCGTGGAACAGGGCGACGTTGGCAAACTGTATGTCCTGGGTTGCAACGGCCAGTTGTTGATGCACTTCGGGCCGCTGGTGGGCCTGCAGTGGGCCGAGTACCTGGAGGCGATGCGCGAAGGCGTGCGGCGTTACGGGCCGGTGCGTGCCGGCATCTATGCGATGACGACCTCCACCGAAGAAAAGGTGGCCGGAATATGACCCCCACGCTCCCGCACTTCGTGTCGTCGCTGCCCCCCAGAGCAGGCTTGCCCTGCGCTTCGCTGGCGCTTTGGGCCGTGCCTTGCTTGGGGCGGCCCGGCGCGGCGGCTTCACCATGAGCCTCGTCTTCGCTGGCATCTGCTCCCACGGCCCTGGCATCACGGGCCGCGCGCATCTGGCTGACCCCGCGGTGCGCGATGAATTCCATGCACAGTTCCGCCGCATGGGTGCTGCGCTGGAAACCGCCAAGCCCGACGCCGTCATCGTCATTGCCGCCGAGCATTTCGCCAACTTCTTCATGAACAACATGCCGGCCTACGCGATCGGCATGGCAGACAGTTACGAAGGCCCGATTGAAGACCCGGCCTGGCTGGGCATCGCCAAAACCAAAGTTCCGGGCAACGCGGCCTTGTCCAAACGGCTGATTGAAAACGTCATGCAGACCGTCGACGTGGCCTATTCGGAAGAATGGAAGTTCGACCACGGCATCATGGTGCCGCTGAACTTCCTCCCGCCGAAATACGACAACGCCATCAACCCTGACAACATCACCTGCCAGGGGCCGCCGCTGACGCCGCGGCACCGGGCCTGGGCTTTCGGCGAGGCGCTGCGCCGGGCCTGCGACCAGGCGCCCGAGCGCATCGCCCTGGTGGGCACCGGCGGCATCTCGCACTGGCCGGCCACGCCGGACTCGGGCAAGGTCAATGAAGCCTGGGACCGCGAGTTCATGGACCACTGGTGCCGCAACGACCGCGGCGCCATGCTGTCGTACACCGATGAAGCGATTTACCGCGAAGCCGGCCAGGGCGGCTTC
>JANMMR010000267.1:0-1616 GCA_031373455.1 Rhodoferax sp. | reverse complement strand
GGTGACATCGTGGCCGCCGAAGCCGCACTGGTTGAACTGGCCGACACCGAAGGCGACAGGGCCTTGATGGTGGTGCTGGAGCAGCTGCCGCCCAAAGACATCCTGGCCGTGATCCGCGAATACGACAACTCCAAGGAGTCGGTCATCAACCTGCTGGTCTCGCCGGAGCAATTTGCCCGTGCGGTCGTCATCGAGAAACAGTACAAGGACCTGACCCACACGCACCTGCGCGGCATGGTCAATTCCATCCTCTTTCGGGAAGACGCCGACCCGGTGGAATTTTTGAACGCCATCGACAGGCTGGAGGGCGGTGCCGAAGCGCTGGCCGACTACTTCACCGAAAAGTGGGGGCGCATCGAGGCATTTGCCCGCAGCGGCACCTTTGATGCATTGGAAGACGATGGTGAAATCCTGTCGGAAACCGCCTTGCTGGCCAACGCCTACGTGAAGCCGCGCGTGGACGAAGACGAAGTGGCCGACCACGACTGGATGCAACTGGCCTGGCTCTTGCGCCACGATTGCCCCGATTTGTTTGTGGAGACGCTGCTGGTGCTTCGCGCCAAGGCCCGCGCCCACGACGCGGGTGAGGCCGAAGAGGCGCAGGCAGAAGAAGATGACGGCAGCGACGGCAAGGTTGACACCAGCGACACCGATCGCGGCAAGGCCACGCCAGCGGCGCTCGAGGCAGACGAAGAATCGGCGATATAAAGCAAACCAGGAACGCAGACCAGGAAGCCTTGGCAACACATGTCAGATTTTCAAATGCCCGCCCCCGAAGCAGTCCAAACAATTGCGCTGTTTGACGCCCGGCCATTTTTCGAAAAGACCCTGGCCTACGGCCTGCAACACAACATCATCGACGAAGCCAAACTGGCCGCCATCGAGACCGAAGCCCCTAAAGGCATGGTGCAGATCGCGCGCTACTTCGGCAGCGAGTTCCTGCGCCCCGAGCTGGAGCGCGCCCGTGAACGCATCGTCAACCTGGTCAGCCTGAACCTGGAGCACGGCAGCAAAGGTGACCTGCGCAAGGCGGCCGAAGCGCTGCGCGATCACAGTTTGCTGTCGCGCTCCAAGGGCGCGTCCGACATGCTCAAGGCCT
Organism: Rhodoferax sp.; assembly: GCA_031373455.1. Taxonomy (GTDB): domain Bacteria; phylum Pseudomonadota; class Gammaproteobacteria; order Burkholderiales; family Burkholderiaceae_C; genus JANYCG01. Next base: position 517 of record JANMMR010000267.1, on the reverse strand, counting down.
TGATCGCCATGCCCCAGAGCAGCCACTTTGGCATGCATGATCGCGGTGGTTTCACGGATGACCACATCCCGCAGCTGGCCAAATGGACGCTGCGCAACCTGGCGGACTACCGGGCGGAGCTGGCCAAGCGCAGCCAGATCGCGCTGCTTGTGCAGGCGGCGTTGTGGTTCGCCCACCAGCTGGACATGGACGCCGAAGAGCTGGAAGACTCCGGCCGCGATGCCGAAGCGGTGATCCGCACCGGCCTCCTGGCGCTGGCCACGCAGCAAACGCGTGTTCCCGACTGGGTGGCGTTTCAACGAACCATGGCCGCTCTGAAAAAGAAAGCCGCTGCTGCCAAGAGCCTCGGCATCACCTTGCCCAAAAATCTGCCCGCGGAGTTCAAAACCGTGGTGGAAGCCGTGCGCAAAACCATCCTCTCGGACCTGCCCAAAATTCTGGAAAGCACCCTGCCTGCCAGAAAACTGTTTGACCAAACCCCCGCCTTCATGGGGCGCTACCTTTGGGTTGAAGACGG
>JANMMR010000252.1:0-3356 GCA_031373455.1 Rhodoferax sp. | reverse complement strand
ACCTCAAACTCAAGAGGCTTGCTGTTTTACCGCCTGCTTCAACAAGCCGTCCTCACCGCGCCCGTCACTTACGATGACATCGTCAACACTCCAGAAATTGATGAAATTTGAGGCAGTGGAGCTAACAGGACAGCCCGTCATGGGTATTAATTATTCTGGAATTTCGGGGCACTTTCCAAAAATATCAACCTAAATGGCAATGAAGTCACGCATTTATTGGATTTTATGCTATTAATATAATAGCATTCAAATTTGCGGAGCAGATTGGCTCTGCCTAAATGGGCGCGCGCGGCCCCGCATTTTTTGCCCGGTAAAATATGGTTTTTAACAGCCCCCCACTTCCATGAGCGCCTGGGTCCTGCCGGATCACATAGCCGATGTTTTCCCCTCTGAGGCGCGCCACATCGAAGAACTACGCCGAGACCTGCTGGACACCGCCCGCGGCTACGGGTACGAGTTGGTCATGCCGCCGCTCCTGGAGCATCTGGAGTCGCTGCTCACCGGCACCGGCAAGGCGCTCGATCTGCAAACCTTCAAACTGGTCGACCAGCTCTCCGGCCGCATGATGGGCCTGCGCGCCGACACCACGCCACAAGCCGCCCGCATCGACGCGCATTTGCTCAATCGCCGGGGCGTCACCCGCCTGTGTTACTGCGGCCCGGTGCTGCACACCCGCCCTGACAAACCCCATGCCACGCGCGAGCCGCTGCAGTTTGGCGCAGAAATCTTTGGCCACACCGGTTTGGAGGCTGATCTGGAGTCGCTCACGCTGGCGCTCGATTGCCTCAAAACCGCCCAGGTTCAGGCCTTAAGCGTGGACATGGCGGATGCGCGCATTGTCAAGTCCTTGCTGGCCGGTATTGCGCTCTCTCCCGAAAAACTGGCCTTGGTGCAGGGCGCGCTGGCCACCAAAGACGCCAGCGAGTTGGCCTCCTTGACGCGCGATTTCCCACAGGCCAACCGCGCCGGCCTGGCCGCGCTGATCAATCTGTATGGCGATGCCAAAGTGCTGGTCGAGGCCCGCAATGTGCTGCCGTCATCACCGGCCCTGTCCGAGGCGCTGGCCAATCTGGCCTGGCTGAGCAGCCACATCGAAGGTGCCAGCTGCAGCTTCGACCTGGCCGACCTGCGCGGTTACGCTTATTACAGTGGCGCGCGGTTTGCCATCTACGCGCAAGGCGCCAGTGACGCGCTGGTGCGCGGCGGGCGGTACGACGAAGTCGGCGCCGTGTTTGGGCGCAACCGCCCGGCGGCGGGCTTCAGCCTCGACGTGAAAACGCTGGTGGGCGCAGTGCCGGCGCGTCCCCTGCGCGCAGCCATCCGCGCGCCGTGGAATGAATCTGCCGAGTTGCGCCAGGCCATCCAGGCGCTGCGTGCCAGCGGCGAAACCGTGGTGTGTGTGCTGCCCGGCCACGAAAGTGAAGTGGACGAATTCGAGTGCGACCGAGAGCTCGTCCCGGCAGCAGGCCAGTGGCTTGTCCAATCAGTTTGAATATTCCAGGAAACGTCATGAATCAATTGGGTGGAAACCGGCTATGAGCAAGGGCAGAAACGTGGTGGTGGTCGGCACGCAGTGGGGCGACGAAGGCAAAGGCAAGCTGGTTGACTGGTTGACCGAAAGCGCGCAGGGCGTGGTGCGGTTTCAGGGCGGCCACAACGCCGGGCACACCCTGGTCATCAATGGCGTCAAGACGGCGCTGCACCTCATTCCGAGCGGCATCATGCGCGCGGGCGTGAAGTGTTACATCGGCAACGGTGTGGTGCTCTCGGCGGCCAAGCTGTTTGAAGAAATTGCCGGGCTGGAGAAAGTCGGCGTAGAAGTGCGCTCGCGCCTGCGCGTCTCCGAGGCTTGCCCGCTGATTTTGCCGTTTCACGTGGCGCTGGACGTGGCCCGCGAGGCTGCCCGCGAAAAGGGCGGCAGCGAAAAAATCGGCACCACCGGACGCGGCATTGGCCCTGCTTACGAAGACAAGATCGCAAGGCGCGCCCTGCGCGTGCAAGACCTGAAGCACCCCAAACGCTTTGAAGCGAAATTGCGCGAGTTGCTGGGTTTGCACAACCATGTTCTCTCCAGTTACCTGCATTCCGGCAAATTTGATTTCGGCGAGCTGCTCAAGCCCTACATGAAGGATGGCGAGGTGCAGTTCCAGCCCGTGTTTGACGAAGCCATGCGCCATGCCGAATTGCTCAAGCCGATGATGGCCGACGTCTCGCGCGAGCTGAACGAAGCCCACCTGCGTGGCGACAACCTGTTGTTCGAAGGCGCACAGGGCACCTTGCTCGACGTGGACCACGGCACCTACCCGTATGTCACCTCCAGCAATTGTGTGGCCGGCAATGCCGCTGCCGGCGCTGGCGTGGGCCCGGGCATGCTGCACTACATCCTGGGCATCACCAAAGCCTATTGCACGCGCGTGGGCGGCGGCCCGTTCCCGACCGAGCTTGACTGGGAAACGCCCGGCACACCGGGCTACCACATGAGCACCGTGGGCGCCGAGAAGGGCGTCACCACCGGGCGTTCGCGCCGCTGCGGCTGGTTTGACGCGGCCCTGCTCAAACGCTCGGCGCAGGTCAATGGCCTCACCGGCCTGTGCATCACCAAGCTGGATGTGCTCGACGGCCTCAAAGAGCTGCTGCTGTGCACCGGTTATGAAATGGACGGCCAAACCATCGATATCCTGCCCATGGGCGCCGACGACATCGAGCGCTGCAAGCCGATTTACGAGGTGATGGAAGGCTGGAGCCAAAGCACCGTGGGCGTGACCGACTACGCCAAACTGCCGGTTGCGGCGCGGCTGTATTTGCAGCGCATCGAACATGTCACGGGTGTGCCGGTTGACATCATCTCCACCAGCCCGGACCGGGACCACACCATCAAGATGCGGCACCCGTTTCTGGCGCACCCCTGATGAAAGATGACTTCGTTGCCGCGCAACTTCAATGACAGAATGACAAACACCCGTTGTAGGTCTTGTGCCGCAGGCGCGTCATCAAAGCCGTGCAGCGGCAAGGTCATCTCGCGAAGCGAGAGCCATAAAAAAGGAGCAAACCAATGTTGACGGAAGACGGCAAACATTTGTACGTGAGTTACGACGAATACCACAACCTGATTGAAAAACTCGCCATCAAGGTTCACCAGTCGGGCTGGCAGTTCGACACGATTTTGTGCCTGGCGCGTGGCGGCATGCGCCCCGGCGACATCCTCTCGCGCGTGTTTGACAAGCCGCTGGCGATCATGTCCACCAGCTCTTACCGCTCGGACGCCGGCAAGACGGATGCGGGGGGATCCTCGCAAGCCGTCTGTTCTGAGAATCGGATAACTAAGGAGGATGCATGAATCGGATACTTGTGGGAAC
>JANMMR010000200.1:0-10847 GCA_031373455.1 Rhodoferax sp. | reverse complement strand
AAGGCGATCACGTCGACGTTCTGGTTGAAGAGTGTCATCGCCGCGTCGCGCTCACGTGGCGGGTCAAACCAGGCGTTGAGCCACAGCACTTTCACCTCCGCCTTCGGGTTGACCGAGCGCATGCCCAGTGTGAACGCATTGATGCCTTGCAGCACTTCGGGAATCGGAAAACCGGCCACGTAACCGGCCAGGTTGCTTTGCGTCATGCGGCCGGCCGCGATGCCGGCGAGGTAGCGGCCTTCGTAATAACGCGCATTTGCGGTGGCGACATTCGGCGCGGTCTTGTAGCCGGTGATGGACTCAAACTTCACGCGGGGAAAGTCCTTGGCGACCTTGAGTGTTGGCTCCATGTAGCCAAAACTGGGCGTGAAGATGAGGCTGTGGCCGCTCGCCGCCAAGTCGCGGATGACGCGTTCGGCGTCCGGCCCTTCGGCGACGTTTTCGACGAAGCTGGTTTTGACTTTGCCTCCAAGCGCTGATTCAACGGCTTTGCGGCCCTCATCGTGCTGGCGCACCCAGCCTGCGTCGGTGAGCGGCGCGACGTAGACGAAACCGATTTTCAGCGGCTCTTTGGCGGTGGCAGCTGTGCTGCCAGGGGCAGGTGCGGAAGTTTGGGAAAACGCCTGCAGCGAAAAACAGGCGGCGAGTACACAAGCGGCGACGCGCGTCGCAGCGAGGTTTTTATACATGGTAGTCCTCTACATGGCTCCGGGTTGAAACAACAAGGCCCGCCGGAGCAGCGGGCCTTGGGTGTATTTTAAACGCTCTGCCCGGGCTTGAACATTCCCAAAATGGGTATGAAATTGGCCAAAAGCATGATTAGTGTCGTTTGTTTTTGATTTTTATAATTTAATTGATCGTATTTTATACCAAATTTATATATTTTTAATAGCAATAAAATCAATAAATACGTGACTTAACTTCATAATTATATCAATTAGAAATTATTAAATAATTTATTAAAAAATATGTTCAAACTCAGCGAAACGTTTCAAAACAGTCCCGCAGCTGGTCCTGCATCTGGCGGCGTTTTGACTCGTCCACAAAACTGGCTTGAAAACTGTTGTGCGCCAGTCGCCAAGCCTGCTGCGCGCCCAGCCCCAGCGCGGCAAAAGTCTGGGTGAAATTTTCGTTGACGTAGCCGCCAAAATACGCCGGATCGTCGGAGTTGATGGTGGCCACAATGCCGGCGTCGAGCATTTTCCCGATGCTGTGCTGCGCCAGCGAGTCGTACACACAGAGCTTCAAATTGGACAGCGGACACACGGTGAGCGGGATTTTGTCTGCCACCAGCCGCTGCATCAGCGCTGCGTCGTTGATGGCCTGCACGCCGTGGTCGATGCGCTCGACTTTCAGCACATCCAGCGCGCCCCAGATGTAGGCTGGCGGCCCCTCCTCGCCCGCATGCGCTACCAGGCGGAATCCCAGCTCGCGGCAGCGTGCAAACACCTTGGCAAATTTCTCCGGCGGGTGGCCCAGCTCACTGGACGCCAGGCCAATGCCGACGATTTTGTCGCGCAGCGGCAGCGCCTGCTCCAGCGCCTCAAAGGCCTCGGCTTCGCTCAGGTGGCGCAGGAAACACATGATCAAGGAGGCGCTGACGCCCAGCTGGCTTTGCGCATCCACACAGGCGCGGTGCAGGCCCTTGATAACCACGTCGGCGCTCAGGCCGTGGCCCACATGGGTCTGCGTATCAAAAAATATCTCGGCGTGGATGACGTTGTCGGCCGCAGCACGGCGCAAATAGGCCATCGCCATGTCGTAAAAATCGGCCTCGGTTTTGAGCACCGTGGTGCCAATGTGGTAAATGTCCAGAAAGTCCTGCAGCCGGCTGAAGGTGTAGGCGGCCCGCAGCGCCGGCACGTCGGCGTAGGCAATCGGCACCTGGTTGCGCTTTGCCAGCGCAAAGATCATCTCGGGCTCGAGCGAGCCTTCGATGTGCATGTGCAGCTCGGCCTTGGGCATGGCGCGCAGCAGTGCTGGCAGGCGCTCAGGCGCAATTTCGCGAACCTTGAATGTCGATCCGACAGTAGCGGCGTTCATCAGCAGACTCCAAAAGTGATGCCAAGTTGTTGCAGGTGGCGGCGGTACACCGACGAAGCCTTGTCGGCTGCGGTGTGCAATTCTGAACGAAGATCCAACGGCAGGCGCTTGGGGATTTGTGACTCCAGCACCGGCTTGTCCTGCTGTAAGTTGGTGTTCTGGAAGTCGCGCCGCGTCTCCTGCGGCGATTTTAAATCTGCCACCGCCAGGCGGAACCAGCCGCGGCTGTGTTCCGCCGAGACCGGGCAGATAAAGAGCGCAATCGATTCGCGGAAATGCCCGGGCGCTGCGCTGCCGGTGTCGGGCAGCTTGGTCAACACCGCCGCGTAGGGCGCGGTGACCTCGTAGGTGTATTCCACCTGCGCCGGCGCGGTGGCCTGCGCATGTGAACGCGGCTGCCAGGCGCGGCATTGGGTGGCGAGCAAGCCGGTGGCAGTGGCGGTAACCTGGTAGCTGTCAATGGCGGTGTTGCTGCGCGTGCCGAGCAGGCCTTCGTGCACAAAGCCGAAATGCGCCATGTCGAGGAAGTTCTCCACGATGCGCGGCGCACTGGTGGCGACGTCGTAGGGGCCGCAATTGAGTTTGCGCAACTGCCCGTCAGATTCGGCCTCGAATGCGGGCAACAAAGCTGTGGAGCCGGTCGCCGCAGACAAAGCGACCCAGATCAGGCCGTACCTTTCCAGCGCCTCAAAGGTTTGGGTGCAGTGTGAGGCGGGCGGCTTGAACGCGGGCAGCGCCGGCACCTGCACACACTGCCCGCCGGGAGCGAACTGCCAGCCGTGGTAGGCGCATTCGAGTTTGCCGTGGGTCACGCGGCCCAGCGACAGCTTGGCGCCGCGGTGCGGGCATTGGTCGGCCCAGGCATGCACCAGGCCTGTGCCATCGCGCCACAACACCACCGCACGCTCCAACAGGGTGACACCCAGCGGCCGGGTGTTGACCTCGTCTGCAAGGGCGACCGGGTGCCAATGGGTTTCTTCGATCATCGTGGGCCATCTTACAAAGAAAAAAGCTGCCCGAAGGCAGCTTTTGGGAGGCAGTAAAACCGTTGCCGCAAATTACTTCTTGGCGCCTGGCACTTTGCCTTCCACGCCCTTGACGTAGGCGCCCATGCCGCTGAGCCACTTGTCGTCGCCGACGGCGTCTTTGGCAACCATGACTTTGCCGGTGTTGTCGGTGATCGGGCCCTTCCAGATGGTGTAGCTGCCATCGGCCAGACCTTTTTTCACTTCTTCGACTTTGGCTTTGGTTTCAGCCGGGATGTCCTCCGCCGTCGAGACGATGTCGATTGCGCCTTCTTTCACGCCCCACCACACGCCCGCGCCACCCTTCCAGGAGCCGTCGAGTGCCTCTTTGGTGGCCTTGATGTAGTAAGGGCCCCAGTTGATGATGGCCGATGCCAGGTGCGCCTTGGGGCCGTAGGCGGTCATGTCGGAGTCCCAGCCGAAGGCGCGTTTGCCTTTGGCTTCAGCGGTTTTGAGCACAGCGGGTGAGTCGGTGTTCTGGAACAGAACGTCGGCGCCGCCGTTGATCAGCGCGGTGGCAGCTTCGGTTTCTTTCGGTGGGTCGAACCAGCCGTTAACCCAGATCACTTTGGTCTTGATCTTCGGGTTGCTCATCTGCGCGCCCAGCGTGAAGCTGTTGATGTTGCGGATCACTTCAGGAATCGGGATCGACGCGACGATGCCCAGGGTGTTGCTCTTGGTCATCTTGCCGGCGATGATGCCGGCCATGTATGCGCCTTCGTAGGTGCGGCTGTCGTAGGTGCGCATGTTGTCGGCTTGTTTGTAGCCGGTAGCGTGTTCGAACTTCACGTCTTTGAAATCAGGCGCCACCTTGAGCATCGGCTCCATGTAGCCGAACGTGGTGCCAAACACCAGCTTGTTGCCCTGCGTGGCCATGTCGCGCAAGACGCGCTCGGCGTCGGCGGACTCGGGCACGTTTTCCACAAACGAGGTTTTGACCTTGTCGCCAAACTCTTTCTCAACCACTTTGCGGGCGTTGTCGTGTGCGAAGGTCCACCCGCCGTCTCCCACGGGGCCCACGTAGGCAAAGGCGATTTTCAGCGGCTCGGGCTTGGGTGGCGGCGGCGGGGGTGCTGCCGCAGCCGATGCGGCGGGCGCCGGGGCTGCTGCCGCCGGTTTGGATTCTTCTTTTTTGCCGCAGCCGACCAGAACGGCACCCGCCACGGCGGTGAGGGCGGCAATTCTGAGCCAGGAGCGTTTTTGCAGGTCTGTCATGTCGTTTCCTGAAAGTAGGGAAGTGGGAGGTTGCGTGAAAAATGGAAATTATCCACCTGAAAAATATACCCCAGGCTCAGGCGCCGGGGTAGAAGGGTTTTCCAATACTGGCCGGCATGTTGATGCGGATCCATTGTGGGTTGCGCGAGATCAGCGCCAGCACCAAAATGGTGGCAATATAGGGCAGCATGGTCAAGAATTCACTGGGAATTTCAACGCCGATGCCCTGCAAGTGGAATTGCAGCATGGTGACGCCTCCAAACAGGTAAGCCCCAAGCAAAACCCGTGCCGGGCGCCAGGTGGCAAAGGTGGTGAGCGCCAATGCGATCCAGCCTTTGCCCGCCACCATGCCTTCGACCCACAAGGGCGTATAAATCACCGACAGATACGCGCCCGCCAGGCCACACAGGGCACCGCCCACCACCACTGCGAGCAACCGGATGCGCCGCACCGGGTAACCCAGCGCGTGGGCCGACTCGGGGCTTTCGCCCACTCTGCGCAGCACCAGGCCGCTGCGGGTGCGGTAGAGGAACCAGATCAGGCCCAGCGTTAGCGCCACCGTGGCGTACACCAGCGGGTGGTGGCGGAACAATGCGGGCCCGATGAGCGGAATATCGCCCAGAAACGGCACAGCGTGCGCGGTGCGCTCGGGCATCTTGGCCTGCACAAAAGCGGTGCCGACAAAGGCGGAGAACCCGGTGCCAAAGAGCGTCAAAGCCAGGCCCGTGGCGTATTGGTTGGTGTTGAGCCAGATCACCAGGAGGCCAAACACCAGCGCCAGCCCGGCCCCGGCGCCCATGCCGGCGGCAAAACCCAGCCAGTCGTTGCCGGTCTGCACCACCGTGGCAAACCCGGCGATTGCGGCGCACAACATCATGCCTTCGGCGCCCAAATTGACGATACCAACTTTTTCGTTGATCAGGAGGCCCAGTGAGGCGATGGCCAGCACCGTGCCGGCATTGAGCGTGGCAGAAATCAGGAGCGCATAGGATTCCATCAGGCGGCCTTTGGTTCGTTGCTGCTTGCTTTGGGCGTTGTGAAGCGGATCCGGTAGTTGATCAGCGTGTCACACGCCAAGAGGCTGAACAGCAGCAGCCCCTGGAACACGCCCGTGAGCGATTTGGTCAGCCCCAGGCGCGACTGCGCCATTTCACCGCCGATGTAAAACATGCTCATCAGGAGCGCCGAAAACACCATGCCCACCGGGTGCAGCCGCCCGACAAAGGCGACGATGATCGCGGCAAAACCGTAACCCGCCGGCACGTAAGGGGTAAGTTGTCCGATCGGCCCGGCCACCTCCAGCGCGCCAGCCAAGCCCGCCGTGCCGCCTGAAACCTGCAGCGCCGTCCACAAGGCTTTGCGCGAGGAGAAACCGGCATAGCGCGCCGCCGCAGGCGCGAGGCCTCCCACCTGCTGCGCAAACCCGGCACGGGTACGGAACAAAAACACCCACACCAGCACCACGCCCGCCAGCGCCAGCAGCGCGCCAATGCTCACCCGCGAGCCGGCAAACAGGCGCGGGATGCGGGTGGCGGCCTCAAAAGTCTGGGTTTGCGGAAAGTTGTAGCCCTGCGGGTCCTTCCACGGCCCGGTGACAAGGTAACCGAGCAGTTGCACGGCCACGTACACCAGCATCAGGCTCACCAGGATTTCATTGGCGTTGAACTTGTCGCGCAAAAAAGCCGTGACCGACGCCCACAGCATGCCACCCGCAACGCCCGCCAGCATGACCGGCAGCACGATCCAGCCGCCGGTCGACTTCTCTGCCAGGAGGGCCACGCCGCCTGCAAAAATGGCGCCAATCACGTATTGGCCCTCCGCGCCAATGTTCCACACGTTGGAGCGGAAACACACCGCCAGGCCCAGCGCAATCAGCAGCAGCGGCGTGGCCTTGACCAACAGCTCACCAATGGCGTAACCACTCTTGATGGGCAGCCAGAAAAACATCTCCAGCCCCTTGAGCGGGTCTTTGCCCAGCGCCAGGAACAAACCCACGCCGATGACGACAGTGACCAGCAGCGCCAGCAAGGGCGAGCCGTAACTCCAGAAGCTTGACGGCTCCGGGCGGGCTTCCAGCTTGATGTTGAACTTAGCCATTTGCCGCCTCCACCTGCCACAAACCGCTCATCCACTCGCCGATCTTTTCCACCGTGGCCTCGGCCAGCGGCACCGATGGGCTCAGCCTTCCGCGTGCGATCACATGCAGGCGGTCACTCACTTCAAAGAGTTCGTCCAGCTCCTCGCTGACGACCAGCACGGCGCAACCGGCATCGCGCAGCGCGAGGATCGCGCCGCGAATCTGCGCCGAAGCGCCCACATCAACACCCCAGGTTGGCTGCGAGACGATCAGCAACTTCGGCTTGGCGTCAATCTCCCGCCCCACAATGAATTTCTGCAAATTGCCGCCCGAAAGCGACCGTGCCGCCGACTGCGGCCCACCCGCCTTGACATTGAACTGCCGGATCACATCGGCCGCCTGTGCCTGAAGCTGGCGCACCTTGATCCAGCCGACGCCGAGGCCGCCTTTTGAAATCGCCTCCTGGCGCGTCAGCATCAGGTTGTGCGCCAGGGAAAGTGTGGGCACCGCGCCCCGGCCCAGCCGCTCTTCAGGCACAAAATGCAGGCCGAGGCGGCGCCGCCCGTCGGGGTTCATCGCGGCGATGTCCGCGCCTCCCAGACGCACCGAGCCGGCTGGCGCCCTCACGTCTTCGCCCGAGAGCGCGTACAGCAGCTCGCGCTGCCCGTTGCCCGACACCCCGGCGATGCCAACCACTTCCCCCACGCGCACGCGCAGGCTGATGTTGTCCAGATCCACCCCAAACTGGTCTTCCCGCGCCAGGCTCAGGCCCTGCACCTGCAGCACGTCGGCACCGGCCTTGAGCGCGCGGTGCACCAGTTGCGGCGGTTCGGCGCCGATCATCAGGCGCGAGAGTGATGCGTTGGATTCTTCGGCCGGGTTGCACACACCGGTCACCTTGCCGCCGCGCAGCACCGTGCAGGCATTGCACAACTCGCGGATTTCATGCAGCTTGTGGCTGATGTAGAGAATGCTGCACCCCTGGGCGGCGAGTTTTTTCAACACCACAAAAAGTTTCTCCACCGCCTGGGGTGTGAGCACGGAAGTGGGTTCGTCCAGGATCAGCAACTGCGGGTTGGTGAGCAGCGCGCGGATGATCTCCACCCGCTGCATCTCGCCCACACTCAGGGTGTGCACGGGACGCGCCGGGTCGATGTCGAGCCCGTATTCGGCGGCTTTGGCGCTGATGGACTGGGTGACTTGCGCGAGACTCAAGCGTTTGTCCAGCCCGAGCCACACGTTTTCCGCCACGGTGATGGTGTCAAACAGGCTGAAGTGCTGGAACACCATGCTGATGCCCAAAGCCCGCGCCTCCTGCGGGTTGCGGACGTGCACCACCTTGCCGTTGAACATCACAGTGCCGGCATCAGGCTTGACCGAGCCGTAGATGATTTTCATCAGCGTGGACTTGCCCGCGCCGTTTTCCCCCAGCACCGCGTGCGTTTGCCCCGGCATCACCGTGAGCGACACATCGCTGTTGGCCACCACCGAGGGGTAACGTTTGGTGATGCCCTGAAGCGCCAAACGGGGTTCCAGGCGGGGCGCGGAATACTCGGAAGTCATTTCAGTTGGAGGGGTAATTTGCCTGTCAAAATGTGAAAAATCATGACCCTGACACCAATTCACTTTATCAGACGCGGTGAAGTTGTACGGCTCGAAAACGTGCCGCCCACGCGAACCCTGCTTCAAGTGCTGCGCGAAGACCTGAAATCCGTGGGCACCAAAGAGGGCTGCAACGAGGGCGACTGCGGCGCCTGCACGGTGGTGCTGGGTGAGGCTGTGGCCGGGCGCATGCACTACAGCACGGTCAACAGTTGCATCCGCTTCGCCCATGCCATTGACGGCAAGGCCCTGTGGACGGTGGAAGATATCGCCCCCACGCTCCACCGCTCGCGCGGGTCGCTGCCCCCCGAGGGGGCGCGTTTCGTCTTGGGACGGCCCGGCGACGAAACCTCGGCGCCGACTTTGGCCGCTGAAAACATCCTGCACCCGGCGCAGCAGGCCATGGTGGATTGTTTCGGCTCGCAGTGCGGCTTTTGCACGCCGGGTTTTGTGATGAGCCTCTTCGCCACTTACCAAAACCGCGTGTGCAAGGGTGAAGTGGTGACGCGGGAGACCGCGCAACACGACCTCTCGGGCAACCTGTGCCGCTGCACCGGCTACCGGCCGATTCTGGACGCCGCTCAGGCCATGGCGGCGCTGCCCGCCGTGCGGCTTGATGAAACCCGGTTGCTATCACAAATAGAGCAACTTGCATCGAATTCTCGAGACTCCAAGGCCAGTCCGGCTTACGAATTGCCGAAAACCCTGCCCGGATTGCTGCAGGCACGCGCCCGGCAGCCGCAGGCACAGATCGTCGCCGGGTGTACCGATGTCGGCCTGTGGGTCAACAAGCTGCACATGGATTTTGAACAGGTGATCGACGTCACCCAGGTCGCCGAGCTGCGCCGCATCGAACGTTACCCGCACCACATAGCGATTGGCGCGGCCGCGTCGCTGCAGGAGGCGTTTGCCGCGCTCACACAAGACCGCCCGCAACTCGCGGGTTTTCTCGACCGCTTTGCCGGCCTGCCGGTGCGCAACTCAGGCACGCTGGGTGGCAATGTGGTCAACGGCTCGCCGATTGGCGATTCAATGCCGCTTTTGATCGCGCTCAACGCCAGCATCGTGCTGATGCGCTGGAGCGGTGGACGCGCCGCGCACCGCGAATTGAAGCTGGAAGACTTCTACACCGGCTACCGCAAGACGCAGTTGAAACCCGACGAAGTGCTGGCCTGGATCAAGGTGCCGCTGCCCAACACGGGTGATCCTCAAGGTGAGTTGTTGCGTGCTTACAAGATCTCCAAACGTTTTGAAGACGATATTTCTGCCGTCTGCCTGGTGGTCAACCTGCACCTGCGCGACGGCCATGTGGCGCGGACTTCCATTGGCGCAGGCGGTGTGGCTGCGACGCCGGCACGGGCGAGCCAAACCGAGGCGGTGTTGCGCGACCAGCCCTGGAACCCGGCCACCGTTGCACGCGCCCAGGCGGCCCTGCGCCAGGAGTTTTCACCGATTTCAGACATGCGCACCAGCAGCGGCTACCGCAGCCAGGTGCTGGGCAATTTGATGCAGCGTTTCTGGCTGGAAAGCCAGGGCGCCACCGGCATCAACCTGGAAGCGGTCGAAGCGCTGGAAGGGGTGGCACCGTGAACGCGGCCAAAGGGGACAGGCTTCCAGCCGAGGGCGCTGGCCCTACCGACGCCGTGGCCGCCGGGAACGCCCAAACCACCCAGCCGGACTCAGGCCGAAGCGCGGGCCGTTCGATCCCGCATGAGAGTGCCGCCGCACAGGTGCAAGGCAGCGCCACCTACATCGACGACATCGCCGAGATCAGCGGCACGCTGTTTGCCGCGCCGATCCTCTCAGACGTGGCACATGGCAAGCTGCTGGGTGTTGATGCCGCTGCCGCGCTGGCCATGCCCGGCGTGCGCGGTGTGGTGCTGGCGGGCGACGTGCCCGGCCACAAACACCTGGCCTCGTTCATCGGGGATGAGCCGATTTTTGCCGTGGACAGCGTGCAGCACATCGGCCAGGTGGTCGGCCTCATCCTTGCAGACAACTTCATGCAGGCACGCAAGGCCGCACGCAAGGTGAAGCTGACGGTGGAGGCCCTGCCTGCGGTGCTCACCGTCAAAGAAGCCTTGAAGGCCAAAAACTACGTTTTGCCGCCGGTGTTTGTGAAGCGGGGCGACGCCGCTGCCGCGCTGGCCCGCGCGCCGCACACACTCTCGGGCACGCTGGAGGTGGGCGGGCAGGAGCATTTTTACCTCGAAGGCCAGGTGGCCTATGCCGTGCCGCACGAGCAAAACCAGTGGCAGGTGTTCAGCAGCACACAGCACCCTGGCGAAGTGCAACACTGGGTGGCGCACGCGCTGGGCCTGGACAACCACGCTGTCAAAGTCGAATGCCGCCGCATGGGTGGTGGTTTTGGTGGCAAGGAGACCCAAGCCGGCCATGTGGCCGTGTGGGCGGCCGTGGCGGCGCACAAGTTCAAATGCCCGGTGAAGCTGCGGCTGGACCGCGACGACGACTTTTTGGTCACGGGCAAACGCCACCCCTTTGAATACGCGTACACCGCCGGTTTTGACGACACCGGCCGCCTGTGCGGCGTGAAGATCATGATGGCGGCCAACTGCGGCTTCAGCGCCGACCTCTCCGGCCCGGTGGCCGACCGCGCCGTCTTCCACGCCGACAACGCCTATTTTCTGGAAGACGTGGAAATCGCCTCTTACCGCTGCAAGCTCAACACGCAGAGCCACACCGCGTTTCGCGGCTTCGGTGGACCGCAAGGCATGATCGTGATGGAAACCATCCTGGGCGACATCGCACGCAAGCTGGCGCTGGACCCGCTGTCGGTGCGGCGGCGCAACCTGTACGAGCTGGCAACGCGCAATGTGACCCACTACCAGATGAAGGTGGAAGACAACATCCTCGCGCCCTTGTTG
>JANMMR010000232.1:0-11454 GCA_031373455.1 Rhodoferax sp. | reverse complement strand
ACTTCGTCGTCGCGCATCGAGCCACCCGGCTGGATGACGCAGGTGGCGCCGGCGTCAACCACCACGTCCAGGCCGTCGCGAAACGGGAAAAACGCATCACTCGCCACCGCCGTGCCTTTGAGCGACAAGCCTGCGTGTTCGGCCTTGATGGAGGCGATGCGTGCTGAGTCGAGCCGGCTCATTTGCCCGGCGCCCACGCCCATGGTCATGCCGTCTTTGCAAAACACGATGGCGTTGCTTTTGACGTATTTGGCGACTTTCCAGGCGAACAGCAAATCCTGCAGTTGCGCGGCTGTGGGTTGAAGTTTTGTCACCACTTTCAAATCGGCCAGCGCCAGCTCGTGGTTGTCGGCGGTTTGCATCAAGAGCCCGGAGCCAATGCGTTTCACGTCGACCGCGTTCAGGCCGCGCTCCCAGGCCGTTTTGGGGCCAGACTGCGGCGCCTTTGAGCCGCTTGCCGTTGCGGGCAGATCGATCTGCAAAATCCGCACATTCACTTTGCTTTTGAACACGGCCAGCGCTTCGGGGCTGAAGGCCGGGGCGATCAGCACTTCGGTGAATTGTTTGGCGATGGCCAGCGCGCCGGCTTCGTCCAGCGGGCAATTGAGCGCAATGATGCCGCCAAAGGCGGAAGTCGGGTCGGTCTGCAAAGCCTTGCTGTAGGCCTGCAGCGCATTGGCGCCGGTGGCGACACCGCAGGGGTTGGCGTGTTTGACGATGACGCAGGCCGTCTCTGAAAAACTCTTCACACATTCCCAGGCGGCGTCGGCGTCGGCGATGTTGTTGTAGCTCAGCTCTTTGCCTTGCAACTGTTTTGCGGTGACGAGGGAGCCCGGCGCCGGGTATAAATCGCGGTAAAACGCCGCCTGCTGGTGCGGGTTTTTGCCGTAACGCAGGTCTTGCAGCTTGACGAAGCGGCCATTGGCCTGGGCTGAAAACAGCGCATGGCTCGTGCCGCCTTTGCCGTCTTGCTGGATGCCCGAGAGGTAGTCTGAAATCGCGCCGTCGTATTGCGCAATGCGGTTGAACGCAGCCACAGAAAGCGCGAATTTGGTCGCCTGGCTCACCGCGCCATCTTGTTTGATTTCAGCCAACACACCCGCGTACTGTGAGGCGTCGGTGAGCACCGCCACGTCTTTCCAGTTTTTCGCCGCGCTTCGCACCATCGCCGGGCCGCCGCTGTCGATGTTTTCTATCGCATCTTCGAGCGTGCAGCCGGCTTTGGCCACGGTGGCTTCAAACGGGTAGAGGTTGACCACCAGCACGTCAATGGTGTCAATGCCGTGTTGGGCCAGTGCCGCCATGTGTTCGGGCACGTCACGCCGCGCCAGCAGGCCGCCATGCACTTTGGGGTGCAGGGTCTTGACACGGCCGTCGAGCATTTCGGGAAAGCCGGTGTGGTCGGCCACTTCCGTGACGGCCAGGCCGCTATTGGCGAGGAGTTGGGCGGTGCCGCCGGTGGAGAGAAGCTGGACGCCTTGGGCCGCGAGGCCACGGGCGAGTTCGACAATGCCGGTTTTGTCGGAAACCGAAAGCAGCGCGCGCATCAAATCAGTTCGTTCTCGATCAACTTCTTTCGCAAGGTGTTGCGATTGAGGCCCAGCCATTTGGCCGCCTTGGACTGGTTGTCGCGCGCGCGCGCCATCACCACGTCCAGCATGGGGCGCTCGACGACGCGCAGCATCATCTCGTAAATGCCGTCCGGCGGGGCGCCGCGCAGGTCTTTGAAATAGGCTTCGAGACTGGCGCGTACGCAGTCTTCAATTTGTTTTTTGCTCATTGTGCTGCCTTAAGCGGTCTCCAGGATCGTCATGCTGCTGTCGCTTTCATTATGCCCATGTATTTCCGCTGTGGCGGGGATGCGTTCCATCCGGGTTTCCAGATCGTCAAAAAATTCCGACACTGCCTGCACTTGGTCCGCGCAGGTTTCCAGCTGGTTCATGTGGTCGCGAAAACCGGCGCCGCCGGGCAGGGGTTTGACGTACCAGCCGATGTGTTTGCGCGCCGAGCGCACACCCAGGAACTCGCCATACAGGTCGTAGTGGTCGTGCAGGTGGGCCACCAGCAGGCGTTTGACTTCGGCCACCAAGGGCGGCGCCAGGTGGGTGCCGGTGGCCAGAAAATGCGCAATTTCGCGGAAGATCCACGGTCGGCCTTGCGCCGCGCGGCCGATCATCACTGCGTCTGCGCCGGTTTGAAGCAGCACCTCGCGGGCGCGCTCCGGGGAATCGATGTCACCATTGGCCACCACCGGGATACGCAAGGCCGCCTTGATGGCAGCCACGGTGTGGTATTCGGCTTGGCCCTTGTAACCCTGCTCGCGCGTGCGGCCGTGAATGGTGACCATCTGGATGCCCGCCTCCTGGGCCGCCAGGGCGATGCGCGGCGCGTTTTTGTTGTCGTGCCGCCAGCCGGTCCGCATCTTCAGCGTGACCGGCACGCGCTGCGGCTCGCAGGCCTTCACGACGGCTTCAATGATCTGCAGCGCCAGCGGCTCGTTTTGCATCAGCGCCGAGCCGGCCCACTTGTTGCAGACTTTTTTGGCCGGGCAACCCATGTTGATGTCGATGATCTGCGCGCCGCGGTCGATGTTGTAGGCGGCGGCCTCGGCCATCATCTGGGCATCGGTGCCGGCAATTTGCACGGCGATGGGGCCGGGCTCACCTTCGTGGTTGGCGCGGCGCGAAGTCTTGAGCGTGTTCCACAGGTCTTTGCGCGAGGTCACCATTTCGCTCACCGCGTAGCCAGCGCCCAGGCTTTTGCACAACTGGCGAAACGGCCGGTCCGTCACGCCCGCCATAGGAGCGACAAACAGGTTGTTGTGCAGCGTGAAAGGGCCAATGGCCACAGGGTTTTGCATGGGTAGATGAAGCGTTGGCGCAATTTTAGCTGCCGAAAATTTCAGCAATTGATATTTCAGTAAAACTTGGCCTTGGGTGCCGGCTGGGGCATTTGGCCGCGCGTTTGCACCGAAAATACCAGCAATGCCCGCCTGGATGGAAACCCTGCTCGAACTGCTCGCCTTGCCCCAATATGGCCTGAGTTCCGTGTTTGTGGTGTCCTTCATCGGCGCCACTTTGTTGCCACTGGCCTCCGAGCCGGCGGTGTTTGGGCTGGTGCAGCTCAACCCCGATCTTTTTTGGGCAGCCGTTTGGGTGGCCACTGCGGGCAACACGCTTGGCGGCGCGGTGAGTTGGTGGATGGGCCTGGCCTCGCACAAAGTGATCGACAAATACCGCCATTCGGCCACCCACTTGCGGGCGCTCGACGGGCTCGAGCGCATCGGCCCCAAAGCCTGCCTGTTGTCGTGGTTGCCCGGCGTCGGCGACCCGATTTGCGCCGTGGCCGGCTGGCTCAAACTGCCGTTCTGGCCCTGCCTGGTTTATATGGCGATTGGCAAATTTTTGCGTTATGCGACGATGACTGCCGTGTTAACAGGATTGTTTGACAAGTATTGGTAAATTTTATTAATTTTAAAGTTCAAAAAATATAGCAAATAATTAATTACATTCGTGACTTTAGTTCTTAAATTATCTAAGACTCAAGAGCTAAACAAGAAATTCATCACATCCCCGTCTTTGACGATGTATTCCTTGCCCTCAGCCCGCATCTTCCCGGCGTCTTTGGCGCCTTGTTCACCCTTGAACTGGATGAAGTCGTCAAACGCGATGGTCTGGGCCCGGATGTAGCCTTTTTCGAAATCGGTGTGGATCACGCCAGCGGCTTGCGGGCCAGTGTCGCCGACGTGAATCGTCCAGGCGCGCACTTCTTTCACACCCGCCGTGAAGTAGGTTTGCAGGCCCAGCAGTTTGAAGGCGGCGCGGATCAGGCGGTTCAGGCCGGGCTCGGTCTGGCCGAGCTCTTCGAGGAACATCTGGCGGTCTTCGTCGCTCATCTCGCTCATTTCGGCTTCCATCTTCGCGCTGATGGCCACCACGGGCGCGTTTTGCGCGGCCGCGTAAGTGTTCAGGCGGTCCAGCATGGGGTTGTTTTTGAAGCCGTCTTCGGCCACATTGGCGACAAACATGGCCGGTTTGGCGGTGATCAGGAAGAACTGCTTGAGCAAGGGCAGCTCTTCTTTGCTCCAGTCGATGGTGCGCACCGGTTTGGCTTCGTTCAGCGCCACTTGGCATTTCTCCAGGATCGCCACCAGTTTGGCGGATTCCTTGTCGCCCGAGCGGGCGGTTTTGGTGACGCGGTGCAGGGCTTTTTCCACCGCCGAGAGGTCGGCCAGGCACAACTCGGTCTGGATCACTTCGATGTCGGAGATCGGGTCGACCTTGCCGGCCACGTGGATCACGTTGTCGTCTTCAAAACAGCGCACCACGTTCAAGGTGGCGTCGGTCTCGCGGATGTGTGCGAGGAACTTGTTGCCCAGGCCTTCGCCGGTGCTGGCGCCTGCCACCAGGCCGGCGATGTCGACAAACTCCACAATCGCCGGCACGATGCGTTCGGGTTTGACGATGGCCGAAAGCTGCTGCAAGCGCGCGTCGGGCAACTCAACGATGCCGACATTGGGCTCAATCGTGCAAAACGGGTAGTTTTCGGCGGCGATGCCGGCCTTGGTCAAGGCGTTGAAGAGGGTCGATTTCCCCACGTTGGGAAGGCCCACGATGCCACATTTCAAACTCATGCTGACTCCGGCAAAAACAAAAAGGCCAACCGCTGGCCTTTGATCAATGGGGCTGATTTTAAAGGCCGCAGGCGTTGCGGCTGTTCAGTCGAATTTGAAGCGCCCCGAAACTTTTTGGCCAACCCGCAGCGTTGCGCCCACGCCGCTTTCAATGATGGCGTTCATGCCGAAGGTGATGGCGCCGTCCATCTGCGCATTGGCGCGGTAGGTTTGCAGGGTGTCGTTCACCTCCGGGCTGGGCGTTCCGGTGGCCGGGTTCACATTGGGCACCGAGCAGCGCGCGCAGGGTTTGCAGGGTTTTAGAGCCACTTCCGGCGGGCCTTGATGGCCAGATGCCGTGTCACTGGTGGCGATGCGGTAACTTTGCAGGCGGTCTTCGTCGTGGGCCTGCAAACCGGCCAGCACGATGTTGGGCCGAAAGCGTTCAACCCCCACGGCGGCGTGCCCGGCGGCGGCGAGCTTGGCGTTGAGCGCTTCCACCGAAGCGGTGCTGGTTACCAGGAGCGGAAAACCGTCGGCAAACTGGTAGGGCGCGTCGACCGTGCCGGTCCATTTCTTGCTGGCCAGGCGGTTGTGCTCGGGGTCGAAGCGCACCAGGCGCATTTTGGCGGCGCCGGCGCCGGGCAAACCGGCCTCGGTGAGCGATAAAAAGTCGGTGAACCACTGGGCGGCGGTGTCGCCCATGTCGTAGGCGGGAACCTGGTCGTCCCACACCTCGACTTTGACCGCGCCCTCGACACCATCGAGGTTCACGTGCAGCGCCAACATGCCCGGCGCGCGCAGGATAAGCTCGCCACGGCGGAATTGCGGCGTTACCAGCGCCAGGCGCGGCTGCTCACGTTGCGAGACGAAAACGCCTTCGGCGTCGACCACCATCCAGGCGCGGTCGTAGTCGAGGCCGGTGTCGTACAACACCACGTCAGTCATCTCGACGCCGGCGCAGGACTTCACCGGGTAGACGAAGAGGCGGGCAATGGTGGCTTCGATGTCGGAGCCGGTGGTGTCGTTGTTGTCTGGGGAGGCCATGGTGGTCGTGGAGGGGTGAAAGCGGCGATTTTGCCTTGCCCGCGATTCCCGGGGCGCCAATGCCCATGCCAGCGCACCCGGCGCGGGCCGGCTTTTACAATGGCCCACCAAGCTCTCCCCATGGCAAGACCCTTCGACATCTGTATCCGCGGCGACGGCATCACCGGCAGCACCCTGGCCCTGCTACTGGCGCGTGAACGCCTGCGCGTGGCTTTGGTGGCCGGGCCGGCTGCGGCGGGCCACAGCGACATCCGCGCCTATGCGCTCAATGCCCGATCCAAAGCTCTGCTGGCGTCTTTGCGGGCCTGGCCCGAGCTGGCTGCGGCCACGCCGGTTTTGTCGATGCAGGTGCAGGGAGATGACCGGGGTGAAGTGAATTTCAAGGCCGCCGACACCGGTGCCGAGGCGCTGGCCTGGATTGTTGACGTGCCGGCCCTGCAGGCGCAACTCGCGCAGGCCACGCAGTACCAGCCGCTAATCGAAGCGGTTGCGGCGCCCGTGGCCGCCACCCTCACGGTGGTGTGTGAAGGCAGCGCCAGCCAGTCGCGCGAGGAGTTTGGCGTGGAATTTGAGGTGACGCCCTACGCCCAGCGTGCGATTGCCGCCCGGTTTGAAGTGAGCTTGCCCCACCAGCACTGCGCCCGGCAGTGGTTCGCAGCGGGTGATATTTTGGGTGTGTTGCCGCTTTTCGGGAACTCTGTGGCGGTGGTCTGGTCTGTCGATGAAGCGCGGGCGAATGGCTTGGCCAGGTTGAGCGCAGAAGGTTTCTCGAAAGCAGTGCAGGACGCCAGCCACGGTGTGTATGGCGAGATAGCGCTCCAAGGCCAGCGGGCTTCGTGGCCGCTTCAGTTGGCGCGGGCGACGCGCTGGTCGGGCATTCACAATGGCGCGGCCTGGGCGCTGGCCGGCGACGCAGCGCACACCGTGCACCCCTTGAGCGGGCAGGGCCTGAATTTGGGTTTGGCCGACGTGGCCGAGCTGGCCCGTGTGTTGGCCGGGCGGGATTATTGGCGCAGCGTGGCCGATCCCAAACTGCTGCGCGCTTACGAGCGCTCGCGCAAGCTGGAGGCGGCGCTGCTGGCCACGGCGACCGACGGGTTGCAGCGCCTGTTTGCGCAAAGTGGCAGTTTTTGGCAAAACCTGCGCAACACCGGCATGAGCGGCTTTGACAAAAGCGCGCTGGTGAAAAACTGGGTGGCGCAAAGGGCCATGGGGTCTTGAGAAACATTGAGAGACAGCGGATAAGCGACAACCGACAACTGACATCTGACAACTGACAACGGATAACCGACGACAGATGACCAACCTTGGAAACAATGTGAAGACCATTTTGAAAACCCTGTGCGCCCTTGGGCTCTCGGTGCTGGCTGGCGCCAGTGCTGCAGATGAAGCGGCGATCCGCAAGAACCTGGCCGAACGCATTCCCCAGCTCAAGCAGGTCGACGAAGTCAACAAAACGGCGGTGCTGGGCCTGTTTGAAGTGCGCGTGAACGGCACCGAGATTTTTTACGTTGATGCCGAGGCGAACTACCTGATCCAGGGCAGTTTGATCGACACCAAACAGAAGCGCAACCTCACGGAAGAGCGCATTGACAAACTCACCGCCGTGGCCTTTGACAGCCTGCCCGTCAAAGACGCCTTCACCATCGTTCGCGGCAATGGCAAACGCCGGCTGGCGGTGTTTGGCGATCCCAATTGCGGCTACTGCAAGCAGTTTGAACGCGATTTGCTGAAGGTCGACAACGTCACCATTTCGATGTACCTGTTCCCCGTGCTGGGCCCCAACTCGCTGGAAAAATCCAAGGGCGTCTGGTGCGCCAAAGATAAGGGCAAAACCTGGCTCGACTGGATGGTGCGCGACCAGCCGATTCCGCCGGCCGCTGCCGCTTGCGACACCACTGCGGTGATGCGCAACCTGGAGCTGGGCAAAAAACACAAGATCACCGGCACACCCACCCTGGTCTTCGCCGACGGCTCGCGTGTGCCAGGTGCCATTGGCGCAGCGCAGGTTGAGAAATACCTCGCGGACATCAAAAACTGAGCAGTCCCTGACACCGGCCTCCGTGAAGCCGGAACCTTACTTGGCAGCCTGAAGGTAGCCCAGCGCCACATTCACCAGCGCCTTGACGCCGGTTTTCATGTGTTTTTCACCGATCATGAAGAGGGGCGAATGGTTGGGGGCGCCGGCCTTGTCGTCTTGCGGTGGCGCACTCAGGAACCAGAAGAAGCCGGGGGCCGATTGCGTGAAAGCGCCAAAGTCTTCTGAGGCGAGGGCGGGCTGCATCTCCAGAACCCTGTCGGTGCTCTGCTGCAGGAAGCCCAGCGTTTTATCGACCAGGGCCGCATCATTGGACAACACGGGGTAGACCCGGTTCACCTTGGCTTCTGCCGTCAGGCCTGAGGCCTCTGCCGTGCCTTTGGCCATGCGGATCACGGCTTCATGCACCTGCGCGCGGCTGCCTTCGTTGAGCGTGCGGATGGTGCCCGTCATGCTGGCGGATTCAGGGATGATGTTATAGCGGTTGCCTCCGTTGAACTGAGCTACGGTCACTACGGCGGCACCTTGCGACAGGTCCACCTGGCGGCTCACCACGCTTTGCAGGTTGGTGACGATCTGGGCGGCGGTGACGATCGGGTCTTTGCTTCTCCACGGCATGGCGCCATGTCCGCCGACACCATTGACGGTGATGTTGAAGGTGTCGGAACTGGCCATTACCGATCCACGCCGGTACCTGATGGCCCCGGCGGGCAAGCCTGAACCGATGTGCTGCCCAAAAACCGCCTCCACCTTGGGGTTGTCCATCACCCCGGCCTTGACCATCTCGAACGCACCACCACCGCCTTCTTCAGCGGGCTGGAACAGGAAAACCACCGTGCCCGGCAAGTCAGCCCGGATTTTTGACAGCACCTCGGCAGCGCCCAGCAGCATCGCCACGTGGGCGTCGTGGCCGCAGGCGTGCATCACGCCCGTGTCCTTGCCCTGCCATTCGGCCCGCACGGTCGAGCGAAACGGCAAGTCATTGCGTTCTTCCACCGGCAGGGCGTCCATGTCGGCTCGCAGGGCGATCACTGGGCCAGGCTTGCCGCCTTTGAGCACCGCCTTGATGCCGGTTTTGGCGATTCCAGTCTGGATTTCGAAACCGGGCATGGCCTTGAGCGCCTCGGCAATGTAGGCGCTGGTTTTGACTTCCTGAAACGACAACTCGGCATTCTGGTGGATGTGCCTGCGCCAGGTGATCACCTTGGGCTCTGCGGCATCGATCAGCGCGGGCACGTCGGCACGGGTTTGGGCCTGCACGGCCAAGGAAGATGCCAGTGCACAGGTGGCCAGGCTGAGGGCGCCGAGGCGGCGCAGGGTTCGGTGTGCCATGGTTGTCTCCATTTTTGAGTTGTGCTTTGCGTGCACAGAATACCGCATAACAGCGCGGCGCGGCGCTTAAGCGCGCCATTGAACCGTTGTACATTGGCATGATTTGCAGATAGACCTCATGATCCATTTCACTGTTGAAACAGACGGCGTCCATGCGCACCTGTTCGGCATCACGCTCACAGTCAAACAGCCTGCCGCCCGCCAGCGCGTGAGCCTGCCGGTGTGGATTCCGGGCAGTTACCTGGTGCGCGAGTTTTCCAAAAACCTGCAAGGCCTGAGCGCTTCGCAACGCGGGCACGCGGTGGCCATCCATCAACTGGACAAAGCCACTTGGGAACTTGACTGCGTGGCGGGCCAGCCGCTTGAGCTGCGCTACCAGGTTTACGCGCTGGACAACTCGGTGCGCACCGCATGGCTGGACGCTTCGCGCGGGTTTTTCAACGGCACCAGCCTGTTTTTGCGGGTGGATGGGCAGACTGATGCGCCGCATCAGGTGCGGATCAAACCACCGCTTGGTGTGAAGGGTTGGCAACTCGCTACCGGGCTGAAGGCTCTGAAGGCCAACCCGGCGGGTTTTGGCCTCTACCAAGCGGAGGGTTACGACGAACTGGCCGATTGTCCAGTCGAAATGGGGCCGTTCTGGAGCGGCAGTTTCAAGGCTTGCGGCATTCCGCACCGCTTTGTGGTGGCCGGAGCGCCGCCGTCGTTTGATGGCGCACGCCTGCTGGCCGACGCGCAAAAAATCTGCGAGGCTGAAATCCGCTTCTGGCACCCTGATATTGACAAAAAGGGCGACAAAAAAGCCACCAAAAGCAAACCGCTCCACAAAAACTATGTCTTCATGCTCAATGCCGTGGACGACGGTTACGGCGGCCTGGAG
Source organism: Rhodoferax sp. (assembly GCA_031373455.1). GTDB lineage: Bacteria > Pseudomonadota > Gammaproteobacteria > Burkholderiales > Burkholderiaceae_C > JANYCG01. Next base: position 1,545 of record JANMMR010000232.1, on the reverse strand, counting down.
CACCGCAACTCGACCGCCCTGATCTGCAACCGCAAAGACCTGCCCAGGCAAGGAGACAAGGCCTTTGCCAATGGCAAACAGTCCGAGGCTTACACCACACTCCTGGGCCTGATCAGCCACGAATATTTCCACACCTGGAACGTCAAACGCCTGCGCCCTTCAGAGTTCGCGCGTTACGACTACGAGCGCGAAAATTACACCCAACTGCTCTGGTTCTTCGAAGGGTTCACCAGTTATTACGACGACCTTCTGCTGTGCCGCGCGGGGCTTGTCGACAACGCGGCTTACCTCAAGCTGCTGAACAAAACCATCAACCAGGTGATGCAGACGCCGGGGCGGCTGGTGCAAAGTGTGGCCGAGGCGAGTTTTGACGCCTGGGTGAAGTATTACCGGCAAGACGAAAACACGCCCAACGCCACCGTGAGTTATTACACCAAGGGTGCGCTGGTGGCGCTGTGCCTGGATTTGACGCTGCGCGCCGAAGGCAAAACCACGCTCGACGCCGTGATGCGCGGCGTGTGGGCGCGGTGTGCAGCCGGCCCGATGGCCGAGGCCGATTTGCTGGCCGTGTTGCAGCAGCTGGCCGGGCGCTCTTTTGCCAAAGAGATCGCTACCTGGGTCCACGCCAAGCAGGAGTTGCCCTTGAAACCGCTCCTTGAAAAAGCTGGCGTTGCGGTGTTTGAAGACCCGGCGCAAATCGCCCAAGTGCTGGGCCTGCGCGTGCAGGAAAACAGTGGCGTGCTGGTCAAAACGGTGTTGCGCGGTGGGGCGGCCGAGACGGCGGGGCTGGCGGCGGGCGACGAATGGCTGGCGGTTGAAGTGGGCAGCGGCAAGGCATCCAGCGCGTGGCGCATCAACAGGCTCGAAGACCTCGTGCTTTACATCGGCGCCAAAACTGGCAAGACCGGCCAGTCCGCTGCGGCAGCAAAGGCCGAGACGACGCTTCGGGCGATTATTTCGCGCGACAAACGGCTGTTCAAATTACCGCTCACGATCCCGCAAGGTGTGACCACCTGGCGCTTGCAGGCGAGCGGTGACGGGGTTTCAAAATGGCTAAAATCTTTACTTAACAAAAATTAGCAAAAATTTTTGCCTATAAAGTCATGAAAAATATAAATAATTTGCTATTAAATAGTTATAAATATTGACTAATATTTAATCTATTTATCTCGTAAATCTACAACCCTACGGGCTTTGCCCACGCTGCGCTCCACGCCGCCCGAAGCGCGTAGTTCAATTGCCGCGCTGCTGCCAATGTAGGCTTTGATGTCGTGCTGCAACTGCCGCGCCGCAGCCTTAGCCGCGTCGCTTTTCGGGTCAACGCCAACCTGTGTTTCCACCAGCACTTGCAGCTCGTCCATCGCGCCGCTGCGGGTCAACACACACTGGTAATGGGCGCTGAGCTCGGGCCGTTTGAGGATCAACTCTTCAATCTGCGTCGGGAACACATTCACGCCGCGCACGATCATCATGTCGTCGCTGCGGCCGGTGATTTTTTCCATGCGGCGCATGGTGCGCGCGGTGCCGGGCAAGAGGCGCGTGAGG
>JANMMR010000203.1:0-9423 GCA_031373455.1 Rhodoferax sp. | reverse complement strand
TTATTCAGACCCCGGCCTTTTGGCTGGCGCTGGGTCAAATCATCTGGATCAACATCATTCTTTCCGGCGACAACGCCGTGGTGATTGCATTGGCCGCGCGGTCCTTGCCGCCGGTCCAGCAAAAACAGGCGATCTTGTGGGGCTCAGCTGGCGCTGTCATTTTGCGGATTTTGTTGACCTTCATCGCCGCGTATTTGCTCCAGTGGAAATACGTCCAACTGGTCGGTGGCTTGCTGCTTCTTTACATTGGCGTTCAGCTTTTGATGGAAGAGGGTGACGGTGAAGAGGGTAGTGATGTCAAAAGCGTGAGTTTTTTTGCGGCAATTCGCACTATTCTGATCGCGGATCTCGTGATGAGTCTGGACAACGTGATTGCGGTCGCCTTGGCATCCAAAATAGATGGCGTCATCAATTACCCGTTGTTAGTGATCGGTCTGGCGATCAGCATTCCGCTGGTTATTTTTGGATCCCGCATCATGATTCAGCTGATGGAGCGTTTCCCCATCATCATCGTGCTCGGCGCCGCGCTTATTGGATGGGTGGCGGGCGATGCAATATCCCACGACCCTGGCTTGGCCAATGTTTTCGGGGACAACAACGCGCTTAAATATGGTCTGAAAATCGCCTGTGCGGTGTTGGTGGTGGTGGTCGGACGCGCGCTTTCAAAACGGGCGCATGCAAAACAGCAGAATGTTTAGCCGTAGGCCGGTCGACAACCCCCCCAGCGCTTGCGGGCATCTGCCGCGCAGGGCGGCTTGCCCAGGGCTGTTGGCAAAAAAACTACAAGCGCCTGCCTACAAGTCCCTTGTCGGCCGGGGCATGGTCTGATAACGTCGCAAGTCAGCGGTACTCTGGCTGGCGTTGCCAGTCGGGGCTTCTGTTGATCGGTGGTGTCTGGAACAACTGGATAGGCGCGACGTGGCAAAAAACATACTCTCAGGCAAATTGCCCGGCGGAGGGCCTTTCTGGCGGTCCGACTGGTTCGTGGGCCTTTTGGTCGTTTTTGCGGTGGTCCTGTTCAATTACACCACCGATTTCTTCGGCACGCTTGAGCGCCGGTTCTACGATTTTGCAAGCACGAGCAGCAACCGCCAGCCTTCGGACCGCATTGCCGTTATCGCCATCGACGACCAAAGCGTCGCCAATATTGGCCGCTGGCCGTGGCCGCGCGACGTGCACGCCAAATTGATCGATCAGCTCGCTGCGGCAAAGGCCAAAACCATCGTCCATACGGTTTTCTTCTTTGAGCCCCAGGTTGACCGTGGCCTGGACTACATTCGCCAGATGCGCCGCCTATTGACAAAACCGGCTGGCGCGCCGCCTTCGGATGCCAGCACGGCGCAAGCGTCCACCAACGACAAGCTTGAGAAAATCATCAGTGAGGCTGAACTTGCCCTGGATTCCGATGCGATTTTGGCCAACAGCATGGCCCAGGCTGGCAACGTGCTCATTCCCTCGGTTTTCGTGTTGGCCGAACCCCAAGGCAAACCGGACAATCCGCTGCCAGCCTATGCGCTCAAAAGCACCATTGATGAAAACAAGGGCTATTCCTGGCCTGCCGCCAAAGGGCAGCAGCCCATCGAAGGCATCGGTTCGGCTGCCGCCGGCATAGGCCACCTCAATCAGATGCAGGATATTGACGGCGCTGTTCGCAAGGAGCCGCTTTTGGTCAATTTTTATGGCAGTGCGGTGCCGTCATTGGCCTTGCTGGCCTCGATCAAGAGCCTCAACTTGACACCAGCAGACGTCAAACTCAATGCTGGCGAGTCTGTGCAAATTGGCAAACTGCGGGTCCGCACGGATGAGTCGGCATTGATGCTGCCGCAGTTTTACAAAGGCAAAGACGGCCGACCCGCGTTTGCGACGGATTCGTTTTTCGATGTGCTCAACGGGAAGATACCGGCGTCAAAATACACCGACAAGATTGTCGTGATTGGCGCGACGGCTGCAGGGGTTGGCACGCTCTTTCCGGTGCCGGGCAATCCCGGTTTGTCACCCGCCGAAACCATCGCGCACATCACTTCCAGCATTCTGAGCGAGCATTTCATCGTGCAGCCAAGCTGGGGTAGCTGGGCGATGCTGGCTGCGTTTCTGATGATCGCGGCCTACATCGTGTTTGCACTGCCGCGTTTGTCGGCTGGCGCAGCCGCAATTGTTACGCTGGTGTTGTTTGCTTCCTTACTTGGCACCGAATTTGGTTTGCTGGCAGGCGCCGCGACCTGGCTTCAGTTGGTGTTTCCGGCAACGCTTCTGGTGTTGGGTCACCTTGCGCTCACGACCAAGCGGTTCCTCATGACCGAAGCGGGAAAGATCAAGTCAGACGAGGAATCGGCGGAAACCAGCCGCATGATGGGCCTGGCGATGCAGGGTCAGGGCCAGTTGGATGCAGCGTTTGACCGTTTTCGGCGTGTACCCATGGCCGAGGCGGTGATGGGCAATTTGTACAGCCTGGCGCTAGATTTTGAGCGCAAACGCCAATTCAACAAGGCCGAGGCAGTTTACGAGCACATGGCGGCTTTCAACCCCAACTACAAAGACATCAAATCCAAATTGGCACGCGCCAAGAACCTGTCGGAAACGGTCATCCTTGGCGGAGGCGGATCACACCCCGGCGGCACCATGTTGCTGGACGGCGGTGCGGTCGAGAAGCCGATGTTGGGTCGCTATCAGGTCGACAAGGAATTGGGCAAAGGTGCAATGGGGGTGGTTTACCTGGGCAAAGATCCCAAAATTGGTCGGGTGGTGGCCATCAAGACCATGGCATTGAGCCAGGAGTTTGAAGGCGACGACCTGATCGACGCGCGTGAGCGCTTCTTCCGGGAGGCAGAGACGGCCGGACGGTTGCAGCACCAAAATATCGTCACGATCTTCGATGCTGGAGAGGAGCATGACCTAGCCTATATTGCCATGGAATTCCTCAAGGGCAAAGATTTGGTGGATGCCTGCAAGGAAGGCCAGTTGCTGCCCGTGACAAGGGTGTTGTCGATCATTGCCCGGGTGGCTGAGGCGTTGGCCTATGCGCACAAACAAAATGTGGTGCATCGGGACATCAAGCCTGCCAACATCATGTATGAATTTGCTTCAGATACAGTCAAAGTGACTGACTTCGGAATTGCCCGGATCACGGATTCAAGCAAGACGAAAACCGGCTTGGTACTTGGAACCCCGAGTTTCATGTCGCCGGAGCAATTGGCTGGCAAAAAGGTGGACGGCCGGTCGGATCTTTATTCGCTGGGCGTCATGCTGTTTCAAATGTTGGCGGGTGTGTTGCCTTTCCGGGGTGACTCAATGGCAGAGCTGATGTACAAAATTGCCAGCGAAGAAGCTACAGATATACGGACGATTCGCCCGGATTTGCCGGAGGACCTCGCCAATGTCGTTGCGCTGAGTCTCAGCAAGCGACCCGAAACCCGGTATCAAAACGGCGATCAATTTGCTTCTGACCTTAGAGGTGTAATGGCCACGTTGCCTGGGGGGATTGATGCAGTCCATTCGGCTGGAACGGGTGCCACAGCGAATTCAACCGGCCGATTTGAAAAAACCCAGGTGCAAGGCCGGACGTCAACGAATGCGGCCCAACCGCAGGCTGAATTTGCCAAGACAGAGGTCTATGCCGCAAAGCCTGCGTCCAAACCCGGAGCCAGTGATATCGAAATTTGAGCCGGAAGCCCGGTGTGGGTCGGGCTTAGGACAAAATTACACCAATAATGATTTACACGTTTTTCACCAAGACAGATCCGGGCCGCGCCAGGGAAAATAACGAAGATTCTGTTGCCGTCGATGATGTCGCCCATGTGGCCATACTCGCGGATGGCATGGGTGGGTACAACGCCGGTGAAATTGCCAGCGGGATGGCCACGGCATTCATCAAGTCCGAAATGACGAGGTGGCTGACAGAGGCCGGCAAACACGCAAAAATTAAGGAAATTCGACGCGCATTGGAAATTTGTGTTGAAAATGCCAACCGGTCAATCTACAACGCCGCGAGCTCCAACGCCCAGTATTCGGGCATGGGCACCACCTTGGTCGTGGGCGTGTTTCAAGGCGCCAAATTGATGCTGGGGCACATTGGGGACTCCCGTTGTTACCGCTTGCGGGGCGGCGAACTGGTGCAGATTACAAGGGACCATTCGCTTCTCCAGGAGCAAATAGACGCCGGGTTGCTGACGGTGGAACAGGCGGCGACCTCAACCTACAAAAATCTGGTCACGCGCGCATTGGGCGTGGACGATACGGTCATGCTGGAGCTCAACGAATATGATGTGGAGGCCGGCGACGTCTACGTCATGTGCTCAGACGGCTTGTCGGACATGGTGGAAGACCCGGAGATCGGCAGCATACTTCGGGAGCAACTGCCCCTGGACCAAATTGCCGAGCAACTGGTGGCCGTCGCAAATGACCACGGTGGACGAGATAACATCTCGGTATTGTTGGTTCAGGCTGAGGGCGGTAGCGAAAAGAAGGGTTTGATTTCCAGGTTGTTGGGCAAGTAGCCGCAAAGTCAATTTTTCGAATTACAAATTTCAGGAACAGGAGTCGGTCATGCCGAAAATGATCGTGTCGATAGACGGGGTAGTAATCAAGGAAGTCCAGTTGACCAAGGACAGGACGACGCTTGGGCGGCGACCATACAACGATATCGTTATCGACAACCTGGTGGTCAGTGGTGAACATGCCGTTCTCCAAATGAATGGCAACGAAGTCCATATCGAAGACCTGAACAGCACAAATGGCAGTTATGTCAATGGCAAGGCCATCAAAAAGCAACTGCTGCAGAATTCGGACGTCATAGAAGTCGGCAAATACAAGATCAAATTTGTCAACGAAGCCGCTGAACAGGGCTATGAAAAAACCCAAATGTTCAGGTCCAGTCAGGCCGGCGCCCTGCCCGCCGCGCACCTTGCGCCGCCAGCGGTTGCGCAGACAGCGCAGCGCAGCGGACCCGAATCAGGTTTTGGCGCGCGGGCGGCCATCAAGGTGTTATCGGGTGCTGCGTCAGGCCGGGAAGTTCCGTTGACCAAGGTTGTTACCACAATTGGCAAGCCTGGCGTGGCTGTGGCAGCGATTACCAAACGCAGCCATGGGTTTGTGGTTCACCACGTGGAGGGTGCGGGCAACCCTTCTTTGAATGGTGCGCCCATTGGCGTTGATCCTGTCCCCCTCAAGAATGGCGATTTGATTGAGCTTGCCGGCACTCAAATGCAGTTTATTCTGACCTGACTGCCCGAGCCGACTGATCGTCGGGGCCTCCAGGTTTCAGATACCAGGGAAACTCATGGAATTGCTATTGAAGCATTGGCCTCGCATATTGGTAACGCTATTGCCCCTGCTGATTGCACTGCTTCATGCGGTCGGGGTGGTCAATTTTGGGTTTATCCAGCGGCTGGATGACATCATCTATGACACGCGACTGCGTGCCACGATGTCCGGAACTCTGGATGAGCGGATAGTCATCGTCGATATAGACGAAAAAAGCCTTGCGGAAGTCGGTCGATGGCCTTGGGGACGCAACCGCATGGCAGAACTGACCCGTGAGTTATTTGATGTACAGAATGCCAGCCTGCTTGGCTTCGACGTTGTTTTCGCGGAAGCTGACGAGAGTTCAGGACTGCAAAGGCTCAGGGAACTGGCAAAAAATGAACTGAAGGACCAGCCTGGGTTTGCGGACAAGCTGCAAACACTCCAGAGTGTCCTTGATTACGACGCTGCTTTTGCCAAATCGCTGGAGAAGCGGCCGGTGGTGTTGGGTTATTACCTGACCAGTGACCGAGAGGGTCGCACGTCAGGTGCGTTGCCAAGTCCGGTTATGGCTGGCGCCACTTTCCAGGGGCGTTCAATTCGCTTCACTTCCTGGAATGGTTTTGGCTCGAATATTGAAACGATCAGCAAAGCCGCGCCAATGGCCGGTTTTTTCAACTCTATAACGGAAGCAGACGGGGTGGTTCGCTCCCTGCCCTTGATTGGAGAATTCAAGGGGCAGTATTACGAGTCCCTGTCATTGGCCATGTTCCGTATGCTGATAGGAATGCCAACCGTTTCCCCTGGATACCCCCGGGACCGGTTTCTGAGCAAAAACTACCAGGGGCTTGAAAGCATTCAGCTGACGCTGCCTGACAAAAGGACCTATGCCATTCCGGTGGATGACAGGGTGTCGACCTTGGTACCCTTTCGGGGTCTCGGTGGTCCAACAGGTGGTGCTTTCAAATACCTATCGGCCGCAGATATTCTTGCGAAAAGAATTCCACCCGGATCATTGAAAAATAAAATCATATTGGTTGGAACAACAGCGCCCGGTCTGATTGACCTGCGCGTAACGCCCGTCGGCGAAACTTACCCGGGTGTTGAAACGCATGCCAACGTCATCTCAGGGTTGCTTGACGGCAAAGTGCTGGTCCGGCCGGATTACGCCGTTGGGTATGACGTTCTCATGCTTGTGCTGTCAGGGCTCATTCTGGCTGTTACCTTGCCTTTGTTGAGCGCTTCCCGGGCGGTCTTGTTGAGCGCAGGTGTACTTGTAACGCTCTTCGTATTAAATTTCGCCATGTACCAGTCTTTCGGCTTGGTCCTGCCACTGGCAGGTGCTTTGGCCATGGCGACAGCAGCTTTTGCATTGAACATGAGTTATGGCTATTTCGTCGAAAGCCGCTCAAAACGCGAATTGGCCAACCTTTTTGGGACCTATGTGCCGCCAGAACTCGTCGATGAGATGGTTAAGGACCCCGACAGTTACAGCATGAAGGCCAGCAACAAGGAATTGACGGTCATGTTTTGTGACATGCGCGGTTTCACCAAAATGTCCGAAAAGATGGAGCCTGTTCGGTTGCAAGCCCTGCTCAATGACGTTTTCAGTCGTTTGACAGGACACATTCGCTCAAACCGCGGCACCATTGACAAATACATGGGCGACTGCGTGATGGCGTTTTGGGGAGCGCCGGTCGAGACTGCCGACCACGCGCGGCTGGCAGTCGCAGCGGCCATGGAGATGTCCCAGGCCGTCCAGGAAATCAACAAGGAGCATCGCGCCAAAGGAATCCCGGAGATTGGCATTGGCATTGGCCTCAACACGGGTAGCATGTGTGTTGGCGACATGGGTTCCAATATCCGCCGCAGTTATACGGTTATTGGTGATGCGGTAAATCTCGGGTCCAGGCTTGAAGGCTTGTCCAAGTTTTATGGGGTTGAGATTATTGTCAGCGAGTCAACCAAACAGCAGGTTCCTGAATTCGCCTGGGAAGAGCTCGACAAGGTTCGCGTTAAAGGTAAAGACCAGGCGATTGCCATTTACCACCCGCTTGGCCCGGTCGCAAATTTAACATCGGAGTCCGCGCGGGAACTCAAAACCTGGGGTTCGTTCGTGAAAGCATACAGAACCCAGGATTGGGACCAATCTGACGTGTTGTTGATCAATCTGATGCGTTCAAACGCAAAAAAATACCTTTACCAACTCTATTCAGACCGTGTAGCCTCCATGAGAATGTTGCCATTCGACCCCGAATGGGATGGAGCGACAAATTTCGAAACCAAATAAGGACGCACCATGAAAGTACGTGTGTTGGGCTGCTCAGGCGCTATAGCCAAAGGCTGCCGAACCACGTCGTTTTTGATTGACGGCGATGTGCTGATAGACGCAGGCACGGGTGTGGGTGATTTGACGCTCGACGAGATGCGCGGCATTGACCAGGTATTCCTGACCCATTCCCACCTGGACCACGTGGCGGCTTTGCCCCTCATGGTCGACGCGGTTGCCGCGCAAAGAACCACTCCTTTGCAAATCTTTGCGCTTGCTGGAACCATCGCTGCTTTACGGGCGCATATTTTCAATGACATCATCTGGCCGGATTTCAGCCGGATTCCGAGTCCGGATGCGCCATTCATCTCTTTTCACGAAATTGCCACAGGCCAGGCCATGCAACTGCGTGGCAAGCTGATCGAGGCCCTGCCGGCGGTTCATACAGTGCCGGCTGTCGGATATGCCGTAACAGCTGGCACAGGCTGCTGGGTTTTTACTGGAGACACGGAGCAAAATCCGGCGTTCTGGAAACGAATCAACGAGCTCAATGTGGCCATGTTGGTGATCGAAACTGCTTTCAGCAATCGCGAAAAAGACCTCGCCAAACTGAGTTTGCATCTATCGCCGGGCGTGTTGGCCGATGAGCTCGACAATATTCCCCCTGAAAAAAAATACCCAATTTACATCACGCACACAAAACCTGCGGAAACGGCCTTAATCATGGCGGAAATCCAGAAGTTTGACGAAACGGCCGTGAACGGACCGAATGTCAGTCACGACATTCGCTGGTTGCATGCCGGACAGGAGTTCACCCTATGAGCGCAGTCTTGAAACCGGAAATGTTGAAGAAGCCCAAGGACCAAGCCTTTGTGGAGTCACAAAAGTTGCCGGCCGAGAACAGGGGCACGACTTTCGAGGCTTTGTTTTATCGACAGCTTCAGCAAGTTACCGCACGGATCCACGAAACCGACAACCTGGACCAGATCATGCTGGAGGCCAGCCAGGACATTTGCAAACTCTTCAATGCGGACCGTCTGACGCTGTACGCGGTCAATGATGACCGGACTGCCATCATCTCGAAAATCAAGACCGGTCTCAACAGCAGCCGTGACCTCAAGTTGCCGATTTCGCCCCAAAGCCTGGCGGGCTACTGTGCATTCAGCAAAACCCTGATCAATCTGGCCGACGTTTATGACGAGGCGGCCCTCAAGCAGATCCACCCTGCGTTGACATTCCTGAAGGAGGTTGACAAACGCTCTGGGTATCGAACCCGCGAAATGCTGGTCGCGCCCATCATGGAAGGCGAGACCCTTCACGGCGTGTTGCAGGTCATCAACAACAAGAGCAACCAGCCCTTCAGCGAAATTGAGATTGAAGGTGTCTCGCAATTGTGCAAAACGCTGGGCACAGCCATTCGCCAACGCGTCCAGAAAGCAGAAGACAACCAGCGCAAAGTCGCAACCAAATTCGATGTCTTGATTGCGGACGGTGTCATTACCAAGCCGGAATTGCAGCAGTGTATTGAGGAGGCGAGGGCTGAGGGCGTCGGTGTCGAGCAGATATTGATTTCCAAGTTCAAGGTCAAACCGTCTCAAATCGGACCTTCTCTGGCCAAATTTTTTGGTGTGCCCTACGAGCCGTTTAACACCGGGCGCATTCGTTCTGAACAGCTTCATGGCGCCCTAAAACGGGATTTTGTGCAAGGCGAAGGTTGGTTTCCTCTGGAAGATTCGCCTGAGGGGTTGGTCGTGATGTGCATCGATCCGGAAGCTGTTCGCGGCTCGCGAATCGTGCCGCAAGTATTCTCGAAATTCAGCAAATTCACCTACCGGGTGACGACCCAGACGGATTTTCAGCAAACACTCGACCAGATTTTCGGCGCAGGCGCCGATGGCGGATCCATCGACGATTTG